>DASXTY010000082.1:0-2291 GCA_036505155.1 Polyangiaceae bacterium
CAGGTGCAGGGTCCTAAAAGCCGTGCAAGAACCGGCTCTGTCCGGGGTGGTTGTGCTTTGGGCGGGGCCGAACTGGCGGGCGCGGATTCGGTCAACGCCGGCGACACCGACGTCGCCAGCGGAGCCGGCGGCGCTGGTACCAGGGGCATGGGCGCGGGCTGAGCGGCAAAGTCGCGGGACTCGGTTTCCCCGCGGCCCTTGTCCGACCTGCTGGTTTCGCGCTCGGGACTGCCTGGCTCGGGTTTGTTCTCCAAGATGCTGTGAGCCACCAACACCGCTCCCAGAATGGAGGCGCTTAGGGTGATCACGATGGCTAACGTGGTACGGGGAAGAAAGCCTTGAAATGCCGGTAGCCAAGGTGCCCGCCCAGGTTTGGGCGGGAGGGGAGCGCGAATCAGATTGGGAAGGTAGGAGCCGAGTTCAGAGACGAAGCCCAGGCGTGCCGTTTCAGTGTAGAACCCGCCGAAGGGGATGCGCCGATCGGCAATGAATCCAATGGTGAGAATGCTGAAGGCGGCTACCGCCCCGACGCCAAGCGCCGTGGCAGCCCCGACGCGCGCGCTGAGGCGGGGCAGGGTAAACATCGCTGCGAGCGCCGCGATCAACGCCAGCGCGACGAAAGCCACCCGCACCATCGCCCTCTGGCGACGGGCTTCCAAATGGTGTGTCCCTTCTCCGGTTGAGAAGTTGACCAGCGTGAGGCGGTTATGCGGGCTCACGGCATGGTCGAGACCTAAAAAGATTTGTTCGCCTTCGGCTCTGGCTTCCAGGACCGCCGACCACGGCGCCATCACGCGCGTGCCGGAGGTTACCGCAGCGGTTGCGTAACCCTGGCTGAATGCGCCCACGCCCAGATACACGATCACCAGTCCACTGGGAGTGCATTCGACTTCGACCGTGCCGACGGCGTTGCTGCGCTGGCTGGCGACCGCGACCGCGCGGAACTTCATGGCGCGGGAAGCTTAGCGCGCGGGGTTCAAAGCGTCGCAAAACTCCGCGATCCGTTGTTCCAGCAAGGGCGCATCGTAGTCCAGGGTTGCCACATGGTAGGAACGTTCCAGCACCAGTGCGCTCGCGCGCGCTCCGAGAACTCGCAGCAGGTACAGCGAGTTTTCGGGAGGCACGCTGTGGTCTTGGGGTGAATAAGCGATGAGCGCCGGTGCGGTGAGGTTACCGAGCTGTCCGCGGATTCTTGGCAGTGCTCGCACGAATGAGCCGCCGGCGCGGGTGGGCACCCATCCATACGCGCTTTCCCTAACCGCCGGCTTAGCGATGTCGTTCTTCGACAGACCAGCGGCGGCTGATGGAACCGCCGGGACTAACTTTTCAATGACCGGCGCAAGCTTCATGAGAAAACCCTCGCGGTCGAGGATCTGCGCGTTGATGGCGACGACGCCCGCCGCACCACGGCGCTCTCCCGAGGCGAGATCGATGGACAGAGTTCCTCCGCCCGAGAGTCCCACCAACACGGTCCGGTCGGAGTTTGCGCTGGCCGCGTCGAATGCCCGTGCCACTTCGGCGTGCCAGTCGTCGTAACGGGTGCGCATTAAATCTCGCCAGCTCGTGCCATGTCCGGGCAGGCGCGGCATTTCCACACGAAAGCCGCGCTCGGCAAGCCCCGCTGCCAACGGGCGCATGGAGATCGGATCTCCGCTGAAACCGTGCACCACCACTACCGCCGTGCGAGCGCGGGCGCTGTGGCCGGGAGCCGACCAGGCTTCCGCGCCGGGGAGAATCGCATAGCCGTCGAGAAGACGGGACACTAGCTAAAGAGCTTCCTCTGCGGGCCTCTTCGCACCTGCACCCCCAGGTGTTCGTAGGCTTTTTGGTTCGCGATGCGTCCGCGCGGAGTGCGGCCGATGAAACCCTGCTGCAAAAGGTAAGGCTCGAACACATCTTCGATGGTGTCGCGCGGTTCGGCCAGCGCGGCAGCCAGAGTTTCGATTCCGACCGGTCCTCCGTCGTAGTGTTCAACCAACACCTTCAGCAGCCGCCGGTCCATTTCGTCCAGCCCGCTCGAGTCCACTTCCAGTCGCAAGCAGGTAAGCTCGACGATCGCCTGGTCGATCTTGCCGCTGCCTTCGATTTCGGCAAAGTCGCGCACCCGACGCAGTAGGCGGTTGGCCACGCGGGGCGTTCCTCGCGCACGAGCGGCCAGAGCGCGCGCCCCCGCGGCTTCGCACGGAATGCCCAGCAGTCGAGCGTTGCGCAGCACGATGAGCTCTAGGTCTTCGGGCGGGTAGAAATCGAGCCGTAGTGTGACTCCGAAGCGCTCTTGTAAAGGCTTGGTC
>DASXTY010000083.1:0-8797 GCA_036505155.1 Polyangiaceae bacterium
GGAAAGCGCGGCGTCGCCCACCAGATACCCCGCACCGACCCGGTACGTGCAGCCTTTGCTTCCGGGGGTTGGTCCGCAGCCGTCGAGAAAGTAGCCGCTCACCCCAAAGCTGTCGTCGCGCACTTTCTGGTCCACTTGAAAGTGCAGCTGTCCCTCGCCTCCCGCCATGACCCGCACGCTCGGTGTCGGCGACCAGGTCAGCCGTTCCTCCAGCCCCATCCAGGAACCGCGAAAAGTATCGATTTCCACTCCGCCGTCCACGGGCTGGCGTGCGTAATAACCATCGAACCGATAGTGGTTCAGGTGCAGGCGACTCAGAAGCTTCAGTCCCCGAGCTATTTCCGGCTCCCCTTTTGCCTCCAGAAATAGCCGCGTATCCCTTTGCCGAGTGCGTCCGTCGCCGAGCGTGGTGTCGAATTCCCCGGTGGGCATGTGCTTCTCGTGTAGGTGCGCGAACCACTGCAGGTTCCAGTCACGGAAGTATGCGCGGCCATGTAGGGTGCCGGCGTTGAAGCCATCCACCCCCCGCGCGTTGCCCGCGATTTCGGGCGGGGTGTCCGCGACGAATTGGGGAAAAAAGAAGTCACGCCCGCGGCTTCGGGCGCCGGAGATGCTGGTCCACATTCCCGCATCTTTGCCGAACTTGATGTCCCCCCGAGCGCGCGCGTGCGCCACCCCGTCGAGCGCAGTTCCCACTCCCATTTCGACACCGGGGGGAACCTCGCGATCGCGAGTAATCAGGTTGATCACGCCGGAGAACGCGCTGGTGCCGTAGAGAACGGACCCAGGGCCGCGCACGAACTCGATGCGTTCCACATCGCCTAAATCGCTCAGGGCATCGTATCCCAAATACGAGGAGCCGAGCCAGTTGTCATTGGTGGGCTGGCCGTCCTGGAGCACCAGGAAGCGATTGCCGTAGCTCCCCAGCCGTCCAATCCCGCGCGAGCCGAGTGTTACGTACGACCGGTCGTCCGAAAAATAGAATCCGCGCACCGAGCGGCCCGCCTCCGCGATGGTCGGGTATTCAAGCCGGCGGATCTCTTGCCGGGGGACGATGCTCACCGAGCTAGGCGCGTCCTCGACGCTCTCAGCGGTGCGCGACGCCGCCACCACTTCTTCGGACTGAGTCAGCACAAGGTCCAGACGCGCTTCGGTTTCTTGTTGGATGGTGACCTTTTGTTCGATGCTGCGAAAACCGCGAAGCGAAACCTTGACCCGGTGCTCACCCACCGGAGTGGGCAGAATTGCCGGAGTGAAGCCGCGCGGGCGCTCATCGATTTCGACCAGCGCCCCGGGCTCATCCGTGCTCACCACCAATGACCCGACGCGCGGTTCCAGACGCACGCTCACCGTCTGGGTACGGTGCGCAGCCACTTCAACGCTGATTTCGCCGGTCTGATAGCCATCTTGCTCGGCGAATAAGACGTGACGCCCGGGCGCCAGAGGTAGCTCGCACGGCACGGTGCACACCGGTTTGGACAGCCGATCGTCGACCCGCACTCGGGCTTTCAGCGGAACTCCCGTGACCTTGACCGTTCCCAGGATGGGCTTGAGGTTGAGAGCTACAGGCGTTTCGGAGCCGACCCGAACATTGGGAACGTCCACACTGGCTGGCTCGTATCCGGGGAACTCGCCGATGATCTTGTAGGTCCCCGCGCTCAAGCCCAGTGTCCGCGGAGCGTTACCGCGAGGGCCCAAGTCGCGGCGGTTTACGTACAGAGTCGCACCCGGCGGATCGGAGGTAACCTTTATTATAGCCACGTTGGCGCGAAGCTGACCCAACGCAGCGTTGATCTTGGCGATTGCCGCCGCGTCCGTTTCCCCCTCAAGGGCTTGGGTGTAATAGCGGTACGCTTCCGGATATTGGGTGAGCTTTTCGTAGCAGCGGGCGATATTAAACAGCACGTTCTTGTTTGCCACCAGTCGATTGGAAGCGAGGAAGTGCTGGAGAGCGCCGCGGAAGTCGCCGCGCTGATACGATTCGGCGCCGAGCTGGAACTGCAAGTCGGCTTCGTCCGCGACGTCGTCCGCCCGTGCGGGAGCCGCGAGCGCTGCGCACGCAACCAAAAAAGCCAGCCAACGGACCCAACGAAGCACGGCGCACACTGGTACACGTCCTGGCTACCGGGGCGCAAGCGCTGCCCTACAATTCGGGAAGTTTTCGGTTTTTACGCAGCCTTAGCCCACTCTACACTCACTCGTCGTCGATGCCGCGCAAGCAGTAGCAGCACGCCGACAAGCAGAGCCCCTGGATGCACGCCAGCCGGGTGCATCACGCGGCATCCACAGCCTGCTGACTCGCCGGACGACGCGCTCGCGCCGCCACCCATCGCCGCGATCACGGTGCTCCCTTCCATACCACCCGAGGATGCGCCACCTACGCCGCCGCTCGACGCACCGCCGGTGCCCGCGGCGGCACCTTTTAGGATCGTGAAGTGATCCAGCACTTCGCCATCGAAATCAAGGTATTGGGCATCGAGGCGCGACCCGTCCAGATCGAGCACCAGCGAGCCACGGGACATGAGCCCGCGCTGTGTGAGGCCGGTGTGCGGATCGGCAAGCTCTACCATCGCCGGGTAATCGAGCGGGAACAGGGCTCCGTCGCCTCGGCCGCCCGAGTTTCCGCTCACCACGTACACAGTTCCCTGATGCGGGCCTCGCGTGGCCGGTTTGATATACGCGCCGTCACCGTCCTCGCGCCCGTTCCCTCCATTTTTCGTGTATGCTGCCGGGTTCGCACGGAACTCGGGGCTAGGGCCGTAGTGGCCGTCGATCAGCATCGAGCGCTCGTAGTTGTGACTGTGTCCGCAGAGAACCAAGTCCACGCCCGCGCCCTCCAAGATGGGGACGAACACACTGCGGGACGCATCCAAGATCCCGTCGGAGTCCGAGTCGTGCGAACCCTTACTGTAAGGAGGATGGTGGAAGAAGGCAATCAGCCAAGGCTCCTGGGTTTGCGACACATCTTGCGGTAGCCAGGCCATCATTTGGTCGTAGAGGGCCTGAACGCCTGGGATGGGCAAAAGCGCTGCATCGAAGAGGTCGGGATCGAGAACCACGAAGTGTGCGTTCGCATAATCGAAGGAATAGAAGTGCTCGCTGCCCGAGGCGACTCCTCCTGCTTGCGCCGCGGTGGGCAGGGTGAAGATGTCAGTATACGGCAGCTTGGGGAAACTCACGCCGTCTGCCCAATCGTGGTTCCCAATCGCCGGCCAGAGCACCGAGGTGCGTAAGAAGTCCTCGTACATACCTTCGAAGACCGCCCACTGATAGTCGTCGTCGGTCCCGGACCCGTACGCATTGTCGCCGAGCATCAACCAAATATCGGTTCGGCGGCTCCCATTGAAGCTGTTGTAGGCATCCCGCACCGAACGCTGCCCGCTGTGCTTGGTTCCCGCATCGCCCAGCACCCAGATACGCGTGGGAGAAGATGCGCCGTTGGCAGGCGAGGTCACGAAAGCATGCGCCTCATCCCCACCCTCCAGCGATGTCGCGCTGGTCCCCACGGAGTAGTAATACCGGGACGCCGGTGAGAGACCCCCCACAGCCACTTCGTGCTCAGTAGTCGGCCCTGCGCCGCTCGTTTGCGACGTCAGTTGGGCTGGGGAGGGTCCCCAGCGGACGACGCTGTCGGTGGGAACGCTGGTGCGCCATCGCACCACGACGCCGGTTGGCGAACCGCTCTGAAGATAGGGGCCGCGGGTGACATGCTCGGAAGAGGTGGCAAAAAGGAGATCGGCAAACCATACCAGCGTCGCTTGGGGCGGGCTGGTCTGATGGAGCTCCACTGCAAAGACATTCCCGGTCTGGGTGAGCAGGCTCGTCGCAGACGAGAGGTCGATGATTTCGATCATGGTGGGAACGTGGGTCTGAGCTGCGGTGGTAAACGTGATAGGGCCGCTCGGCATCGACCGACGAGCGACCTCCTGCCCGTTCAGGTAAGCGACGAAACCGGGCGCGTAAGCGGCTCTGAGCGTAAGCCCGGTAATGCTTGCACTGGGGACGTCCACGTCGAACCGAAAGCGGAAATAGGTGGTCGCCTGCGCGCCGGGGATGTCGGTGCGCATGTTGATGCCGGACCCGCCCGCCACGCCGATGGGCGCCTCTCCGGTCAGCCACGCGCTGTCGTCGTAGCCGGGATTGCGCCACGCCGTCCCCAGGTCTTTACTGCTCGCTTCGTACTTCCAATAATCGAACCCCCGGATGAAAGCGGTGTGGGCAAACGCCGGTGCCGGAATTGTGAAAAGCAGCGCAATGAAGAGCCGGAGCGCTGTCGATCGCCGTGGGCGTGCTCTATTCAACATGCGCGGTGGGTTGCGAAAGTGCATGACCAAATTCATAATCCGCACTTCGGCCTGCTCGATGGCACGCGCATGGACGGAGTGGGCGGTTCCATGGACGGCTTGCTCTGGGTTGGCGGCCCGGGGTCCTGGGGTAGCCATAAGGAGCCCGTGTCCGAGGGGCCATTGACCGGGCCTTGCCGTATCTTCTACCTTCTTCATCGTGCTCGCTCGCATTGGGGAAGTGCTCGGCGAAAGCTACCAAATCGACCGCCTGATCGGGGGCGGCGCGATGGGCAAGGTGTACGAAGCAACCCATGTCCGATTGCCCCGCCGCTTCGCCATCAAGATCTTGAATCCGGAGTTCGCCCAGAGAACGGAGCTCTTGGATCGCTTTCGGCGCGAAGCCGAGATCGCAAGCAGCCTGGGGCACGACAACATCGTGCAGGTATTCGACTTCAATCGCACCACGGACGGCTTGTCCTACATGGTGATGGAGCTGCTCGAGGGGCAGGACCTCCGGCATTTGCTGGACGAACAACAGCGCCTGACTCTGGACAAGACAGTCGAGATCATTTCGGACGTGGCGAGCGCGCTCGGCAGCGCCCACGCGCGCGGCATCGTTCACCGCGATCTCAAGCCCGAAAATGTGTTTCTTTGCAAGAAGCGCAACACCCGGGCTGAAATCGTGAAGGTGCTCGACTTCGGGGTTTCGAAGGTGCTCGATTGTCAGACGCTGGCCACCACCGCAAACTCTCTGGTCGGAACACCGCACTACATGGCGCCCGAGCAGGCGGTCGGCTCTTCACCCGATGTGGATCAGCGAGCCGATGTGTTCGCCCTGGGCGCCCTGGCCTACGAGTGTCTGACCGGGGAATTAGCCTTCGAAGGCCCGAATGCGATCGGTGTTCTTTACAGTGTCGTGCACCATGAACCCCGTCCCATTCAGGAGCTCAGGCCGGAAGTGCCGGAGGCGATGGCGAAGGTGATCTCGCGAGCTCTCTCGAAGGAGCGCGACCAAAGACAACCCAATGCAGCCACCTTTCGCCGCGAGTTTCTGGCTGCGTACGGCGTCCTGGAGCCCGAAAGCTCCGAGGGCGAGGAGCCGGCTGTAGCACTGCCGTCCATCCCCGGTGCCCGATACGTGTCCGGCCCGCGGTGGGGCTCGGATGATGCGGTGGGGGCGGTATCCGCGCAAACCATGTTGTCGACACCGGAACCTCGATCGGAGCTGGGGACCATGCCCACCCTGGCGCAGGCGTCGCTCAGTCGGGCGCCCGCAGCGGAGACGAAAATCTCGCGAACTCGGACCATTGTCCTCATCGCGCTCGCCCTCGGGGCGATCGGTGGAGTGGCTGCCCTCATTTCCATCCGAACCGAGGCAAGTCGCGTTGCACCCGCGAGCGTTTCGAACCGCCCGACCGCGTTGCCCGCGCCGAGCGCGGGCGAGCCGGCTCAGAGCCGCACGCCAACGCCTGAATCGGCATGCATCGCATCCATTGATCTCGACATTGTGCCAAAAGACGCGCAAGTCGAGCTCAACGGGGTGGTGACCAGCCAAAATCCGTTGCGCTTACCCTGTTCGGACCGGGCGCTCCACCTAGTGGTGAGCGCACCCGGCTTTGTGACACAGTCGCGCGAAATCGTGGCGCTCATGAGCGGCAAAGTCGTGATGGTTTTGGTGGACCGACATGGCGCTCCTTTGCCCCATCCGGCGCGCGCTACCTCCAAAGCCGCGCCTGACCGATCCGCGTCGCCGTCCAAGCCGGCTACCAGTCTCGGCCCCATGGAACGGTCGCTGTGAAGCTTCGGCGTATAACTCTGGGTTCTGCGCTCGCAATCCTCTCCGTGACCGCTAGCGCTTTTTCGCAGAGCCCCGGTGACCGCGAAGACAGCGCTCGCAAGCACTTTGCGCAGGGTGTCGAAAACCTGGAAGCGGGCCGCTACGACGCGGCGCTGCGCGAGTTTGAAGCAGCTCAGGCGGATTCGAACAGTCCAAAAATCGTGCTCAATATTGCCACCACGCTCCGGCAGCTGCGCCGTTTCGCGGAGGCGGCCAACGCGTATGCGCGTTATCTGAAACACCCCGAACGCGATCCCGAGCGCGCCACGGAAGTGGAGCAGATCCTGGCCGAGCTCGATCGAGATCTTTGTCGAGTCAGTATCCACGCGCCGACCGGCTCCACCGTCACGGTCGACGGGACGCGGGTCGAGCTCGATGCCCAAAGCCGCGCCGTCTACCGCGTGTCACCGGGATCGCACATGGTTGCGGCCGAATTGCCAGGCGGCCTCTCGGCGACCAAGACGTTGGAAGTGGCGGCCGGCTCGGAGCGAAGCGTGGAGCTTTCGCCGGTCAGCGGGCCGGAGCCGCGCGAACCCAAGGGCGAACCGGCTCGCGAGTCACCCGCGCGTGACCAGGGCGTTGTCCGGGAACGCGAGCAAGCTCCCGGATCCCACGCCAGCGCGTTCGGTTTCACGGTGCGCGCCGATTTCGATGGCAAAGCCAGGGGCCTGGTTTTTGCTCCGGGTGTCCTCTTCGACGTGAGCCGCTATGTGGAGATTGGAGCCGCCGCTCTCATCGGCAAGCGTCAGGGAGCGTGGGCGGGCGCACGCGCGCTCTTACCGGTGGGCGCGCTGAAGCCCTCGCTGCTGGTCGGCGCCCCAGTCTTCTTTGTGCAAGGCGTGCGACCGGGCGTGCAGGGCGCGGTCGGCTTGGTCTGGGATCCCAGCCAGCACTTCGGTGTGTCTGCCGACCTCGGAGTCGCTCATTTCTTCTCGCCGCCGCCGGACTATGAAGCGACGGTATTCGTGCCCTCGGTTGGTCTTAGGACGTGGCTATGAAAAGTCCTCCCGGCGGGTCTCTGGTTATAGCCAGTGTGCTCTTTACCGCTTGCAGCCCGCAAGAAGGCGATCCGGTTGCGCTCCGCGATTCACCGCCACGCCACATCCAAGTTCGACTGCCCGAACGCGCAAATCGCGCGATGCGGTTACAAGACCTGCATTCCTCGCTTGCGATCGAGGTCCGGTTGGTCGGCGCGCGAGACAAACCGCCGGTCGAGCAACAGGGATTGCTCGTGTTTCACGACGCCCTCGGCGACGGAACCGACGTAACGCTTCGCCCGCACGAGGCCGGCGTGGAGGACTTGGTCGCATTTTCGACTCGGCCCCAACCCGAGCTCGTTTCGTACGACATCAAGTTGATCGACGTCGCCGGCTTGAGGCAGGTCGGGGGCGGAGTCGAGTTTCTCGATGCACCGGGCTCGCCTCGGCTGCGCGTAGCGCCTCCGTTCATTTTGGACAGCGCCGGCGACCCCCACACCGCAAACCTGTTGCTCAAGAACTGCAACTACGACACCGACCCCCGCGGCCCTTGGGGGCGGCCGGTCACGCCTGCCGGCGCCGCCGAGTGTCGTCTCGAGGTCAGCTGGGAGCGTGGCATCACCTATCCAGCGGTCCTCGATCCACAATGGACCACCACCACCGACACCCTTGGAGTCGCGCGCAAGTGGCCGATGATGGTAACGCTGTCCGGAGGGCGCGCCTTGTTGTGCGGCGGCCAGATCAGCTCGGGGGCATCCACCAATAACTGCGAGCTCTTCGAGCCGTCCAACACCACCTGGTCGTTCACCGGCAACATGCGAGTCGCGCGTCGTTGGTTCACCATGACGCGTTTGCTCGACAACCGCGTGCTAGCGGCCGCCGGTCTTTCGACCACCAGTGAGCTTACTGCGGAGACCTTCGACGAAACGAACGCAATGTGGACCGACACGCAAAGTCTCAAGACTTCGCGCTATTTGCACAGCGCCACCTTGCTCTCGAACGGCACCGTGTTGGTTGCCGGAGGGCAAGCGGGGGCCACGCGCCGTAACTCGGCCGAGCTTTTCACCCCGAACCCTGACGGCTGGACCAATCTCGCTCCCCTCGGCAATGCTCGCTCGCAACACGCTGCGGCCCGATTGCCGGGTGACCGGGTGCTGGTCGCGGGCGGTTCCGATGGCGCGGCGTATCAGGGCGCCGAGGTCTACGACTCCACCTCTGGCTGGAGAGCGACGTTGCAACCGCTCGGATTTCCCCGTTGGGACCTCACCGCCACTTCGCTCAGCGATGGCCGCGTTCTGCTCGCGGGTGGCTACGACGGAACGCTGATCAATATTGCGGAGATCTTCAATCCGACCGGAGAGACCTTTTCCACCTCCCAAATGGGTGCGGCGCATGACGCGCACACCGCCACGTTGCTCATCAACGGATCGGTGCTCATTGCGGGAGGTTGCTCCACCACGAGCTGCGCCAGCGGCGTCACGGCCAGCGAAATATTCGATTTTACGACCGGTAATTGGGTCGGCACACCGCCCCTGAAGCAAGCTCGCGCGGTGCACGGCAGCACCGCCCTGCTCGATGGAACCGTCCTGGTTGCCGGCGGCAGTGCCGCCTCGGTACCCGTAATGTCGTCGGAAGTCTTCAGCTTGGGCGCAGCCGGAGAACCGTGCACCCAAGGCGGCGAATGTCAAAGCGGGTCG
>DASXTY010000084.1:0-5005 GCA_036505155.1 Polyangiaceae bacterium
GTTACGAGCAGGGTCTCGCGCGCAATCCGAATCTTCAGGGTCGCGTCTCGGTGCGATTCATTATTGGTCGTGACGGGCGAGTACGACAGGTCTCGAACGGAGGTTCAGACCTGCCGGATGAGCAAGTGGTGCGCTGCGTCATGCGGGCTTATTACGAAATGCTGTTCCCTGAGCCGGAAAGCGGCACCGTGACGGTCGTGTACCCGATCATGTTTTCGCCGGGATGACGTCGCCCAAGCGGAGCATTCTGAAAAATCCGTACGCGGCTACCGCGCACAGTAGGGCGCAGATGCCGAATACGTAGCGCCCGGCAAATCCCTGATACAGCCAAATGCCGAGAAATGGACCGAAGGCACCGCGGGTACCGGTCAACATCACGTTGACCGCCATGTAAGTGGGCGCTTCTTCGGCGGTGGCGAAGTCGTTGTGGCCCAGGTTCCAGGCCAGGTTCCCGGCCGCGTTGGTGATGCCGATGAAGAGCTGCGCTAACGCCACCACCCACAATTGGTCCGAGAGGGCGCCCGCAAACAGGATGGTCATGGCGCCCACGGATATCAATCCCTGCACCGAGCGAAATTTCAATATCGACACTCGGTCGAAATACGGTGCCCATACCGGCGTGAACAGGATCGACAGGACCATGGGGATGATTTGCACCACCAGCGTGGCCAGGACGTAGTCCGACCGCGGATTGGTCATCGAGCGTGTGACCATCACCAATAGCGGCGCCGACATCATCATGTGGCCGAGACCGTTCAGGAATTGCCAGCGCATGTATTCTCGAAAGCGATGGTCTTTGTGAAGCAGCGCGCGGGCTTTGCTCCAGAACGCGATCGTCCCTCGGGGGGGGTGGTATCCCAAAACGTTGGCTTCCCCGGTTTGTGCCAGGTTCTCCGGACGCACCAGATGCACGGGCACTGCCGGCCGCGTGCGCCATTCATGCCGAACGCGAATGCGCGAGAACTGCCATATCCCAATCAACCCGAGTGCGCTGGCCAGCGGGTACAGCGCCACGTAGGCGAGGCCGTGCGTTACGTCCAGCCAATGTGCTCCCAGGATGGTGGTCACGACCAGCGCTACCGTCGCCACCGCTGAGATGCGGCCGACGATCTGGCCCCGCACATGGCGCGGGTAGTTCATGCGCCAGATGGCCGAACGCACCGTGATGATACCGGCTGCCACCAGGCGTGCGGCGATGATGAGCCCCGCGAAAACCCAGGCTCCGATCGGGATGGGCAAAAACCAGGTCGCCGCCACCAGCGCTACACACGAAACCAGTCCCACCTGCAGCTGATTCACGAAGCGCACTTTGGGCCGCCGCTCGGCCGCGTCCGCCCAATAGAGTGCTGCAATGTTGCCGAACATCGGCGCGGCGGTGATCACCGCGATCAATATGGGCGGCGCGTGAAAGTACTTCGCTGCCACCACGCTGGTAAACGCGCCTTCCGCCACCGCCGCCGCCAGTGGATAGGTAGTTGCGGTGCGGAGCTCGTGGACATAACTGTGCCGCACCATGAGGGGCAGTTTCTTGGCGCTGAACCAGGAGAACTGAGACACGTCGCGCTGGGCCCGCGGAGCTATCGGCATTGCGCCGGGAGCGGCAACGTGCCCAACGCCTGTGCGAGAGTCGAAAGCGCGCTCTTACGATCCAGACCTTTGGCCGCCAGCGTGTTGCACTGAGCGGAAGCCTGGAGGTAGAGCGCATTTGGGGGCGCAGGCGCCAACGCGGCGGCCTGCTGAAGCGCGGTGCAGCAAACCAGATAATCCAGGCGCACGTTGCCGGGTGAGCGCGCCTGGGGCGGCTGCACGCGGCTCGAAGCCCGCGAGCGCCAGCCCAGCTGTACGGAACCAAAATCGCCCCGGTTGTGATTGGACGCCCCCCTAAAGCGTGCGATGACGGGAGGGGCGCGCGAGCCGCTCTCGAAACACGTGAGCAAGCCGTCGTTGGAAGCCACCAAAAGCTCGACACTCCCGTTCCCATCGACATCGGCAAGCAGAGCGGGAGCTTCGATTGCGCCCTTCAGTTGCGCGAGCTCCGAGTAACCGCCGTCGGCGTGCAGAGCGACGAGTTTTCCGGTTTCAGTTCCGATCACGGCTTCGTTCACGCCGTCCATATCCAGATCACCAACCACTGCGCTCGCAGAAACGCGGCCCAAGTGCGCGCGAAACTCCCTCTCATCCACGCCCACCCCAATGATTCCGTCCGCTTCTCCCCACCACGCAGTGGGTGCAATGAGCACGCCGGGGGCTCCGGCCAGTGGAACCGGAGTTCCAAACAATCCCTCGATACCGCCGCCATCCTGTTCCAGGCGCGCCGACCAGCGCCGGGTGCCGGTTCGCGCGTCCAAGATAGCGACATCACCGTAGGACCAGGCCGCGAGCAACTCCGGGCGGCCGTCTTGATCAAAGTCGGCATAACACGGTGAAGCGTGCATGCCCGATTTTTCCTGCACTTGCCATATTACCTGCCCGTCGCGGCCCCGGTAAGCGGTGAGAATTCCGTCGCGCGCTCCCGCCACCACATCGTCTCCGCCATCTCCGTCAATATCCACGATGGCCGCAGCGGCAATGAAACCGCCGGCGCCGTATTCATTGGTCCCGGTCGCGGCGGCCCAGAGGTTGGCTCCGTCGCGCCCGTCCAGCGCGCGCAACGCCCCGGACTCATCGCCGACCACCACATCGACGTGGCCGTCCCGATTGAGATCGCCCAAGGCCGGCGCCGGCCGCGCCTTGCCCCGCGCGGCCTGCTTCCACAAGATCTTGCCGCTCGAAAGCGACGCCGCGGCGATCTGCGCGTTATCCGCGGTGAAGTAAACGACATCGCCGTCCACTGCAACTCCTCCGACGTCGAGGTCGCCGGTTCCCGGAGTGCGAATGGTGCGTTGTGTGTGTCCGGTGGCGCCGTCGATCACATACACCCCGTCGCTCGGTTCATTTTTGCCATTGAGACTTTGACCGTGGGTTCCGAGCACTATGGAGTGGCCCACCTGCGCGAGCGTGGTGCGAAACGTGGTTTTTCCGACCCTCGCATGCCACTTTTCCTTCAACTGGGTTTTTAGTGTCACCGTGTGCACCGGCGCTGTCTGAGTCTGCTCGGCGCGCTCGGCTTGGTTCGGGGCACCGACGTCGAACTGTGGCGAGACGGGAGCACTGGCAATCTCTGCCGGGGCACGCGGGCCCGCTGGAACCGGCTCAGTCGGCGCCACAACCACCGCTCTAGCCGGCTGGGCTGAACCGGGCGAATGCGAGCCGCCCGCACATGCCGCTATCGAGAGCGCCAGCGCGCAGGGCAATCTATGTGCGAAAGCAAACGGCATCGACCGACGAAAGCATTGACGGTACCAGAATCGAAAAAACCTTTCCGAGCTTTCCACGAGATCATGAGAACCTTGATAAAGCACGCGCTTTTCGTGCTGGCCCTCGGACCGTGCCAGAGGCCCTCGGACACGCCCTTGCCGCCCAAGTCCCGCGCGGAAACAACCAGCGACTCCACAACACCCCCTGAACCCTCTCCGACCACCAAAAAGTGGACTTTAGCGTTGCCGCCCACCGTCGCCACGGATTGGTGCGTCGATAGCACACGAGCATTAGACGAGGACACTTGCTACGTATTGCCGGGCGAACCGACGAGCACATTGCTGATCTATCTGCACGGGATCGTTCCGCCGGCAAAAGACAGCTATCAAAAGACGCACTTCGAGACGGTGGTCGCCAACGCCGCGCGTCGCGCCCGCGCCGCCGCGCTCATTCCGCGTGGAAAACAGGGGCTCGCGCCAAAGGGATTCGCCGGCTGGTGGGGTTGGCCGACCAGCGAGGTGACTTACCGCGCGAACGCGTCAGAGCTTGTGCCATTGATCGAGCGCAAGCGGAGACGGCTCGAGCAGGCTCTTGGCGTCGAGTTTTCACGCGTGTACCTTGCGGGTTCATCCGCCGGTGCGTATTTCGCTGCCGCGCTTGCCTTGCACGGGGCCTTTCACGCGGATGGCTTCGGCGCGATGTCGGGTGGCGCCGGTTGGCAAACCCCGGAGCTCCAGCGGCTCGAACCAAAGCCGTTCTACATCGGCTACGGCGCTTCGGACAGCGTGCGAAGCGCCGCGCTCGCATTGGCTGCGCTGCTGCGCCGATCGGGTTGGCCGGTGCGGGTAGCGGAACATGCGGTTCCCCACGGCGCCCAGGAGATCTATCTCGACGAGGCCTTTGCGTTTTGGCGCGAGCACGCACCCTGATATCGTCATCGATTCCGAGGTTTTTCCTGACCGCGCTCGCTTTGGTTGGCTGCGTCTACGTTCTGCTCTTGGTGGCGGCGTGGGCGGGCCAGCGAGCCATGATGTATCCCGCGCCAAAGCAGGCCGAAGAGCCCCGTCTTGTCGGTGCGGAGCTGCTCCGCATCCCGGGACCGGAGGGGCGCATCGTGTACGCGCTCTACGCGCGCGCAGCCGGCTCCGCGCCCACTTTGGTACATTTTCATGGAAACGGGGAGGCGTTGGCGCATGTCGCGTGGCTGGTCGAAGAATTGCGCGAGCACGGGCTCGGCGTGCTGGCGGTCGAATACCCGGGTTACGGCTTGGCGCACGACTATCCGACCACCAAAGACGCCATCCTGGCCGACGCAACCGCTGGCGTCGCTCACCTGCACGGCGCGCTCGGGGTGCCCGTTGAGCGAACCATCCTGATGGGTCAGTCCCTCGGTACCGGAGTCGCGGCGGAGCTCGCGCGGCGGGGCCTGGGGCACAAGCTCATCTTGATCTCACCATACACGTCCACGCGGGAGCTGGCTCAGCGGATCGCACCGATCCTCCCCATGCGCTGGGTGTTGCGAGACAACTTCGAGATCCTCGGCATCGCCCCGGCCATTGTCGTCCCCACTATGGTCATCCACGGGAAAAAAGATGCCCTAATCCCGCTTTCGATGGCTCGTCGCGTTACAGAAAAGCTGCCCCACGCGCATTTACTCGTCATCGATCCGGCGGATCACAACGACATCTTGCTGGTGGAGGAACGGCAT
>DASXTY010000085.1:0-4186 GCA_036505155.1 Polyangiaceae bacterium
GCAGGCCTGCAGCTTCTGGCCAACCCGCTCTGCCTCGCGCGCGATTTCATCGCTCAGAGCTACTTTCTCGAGCTCACCGAGCCGTTGCTGGACCCAGGGCATTTCGGCCTCTGCGCCAACGAGCTTCACGAGTCGCTCGAGGGCTTCGCGTTCCGAAGCTTCGACGGAACCGTCGGCGACCGCGACCAGGCAAACGGCGTCCAATACGGCTCGTTTGGTTTGAGGATGCCGATTTGCGACGGCTCGAACAGGTTCCAGCGCTCTTTCGACGTTTCCGGCCGCCCGTCCCGGCACGAACCGACCTTTTTCAAGGTCGCGTTTGTCTTCGACGAGCGCTTTTTTCATTACTTGTCGAGCGCCCACGACGAACAGCGGCCCGAGAAGCTTGCGGCCCAGCGTAGCTGGAGCATCGGCGACCAGCTGGACGTCGGTGGCATTGGGCGCGAGCGGCACGAATTTGTGAGCCAGCACCATGCCGGCGTTCGAGCCCTCGAGATAGCGGATCACGAAGGAGCCATCCTCCGCGTCTTCGAGCAGGGAAACGTCGTATTGGGGGACCCCTAAAATACGGAAGGTGGTCCGGATCTTTCGCTGTCCCGGCTCCGCCGGCTCCCACTGGTAGCGAATGCTTGGGTGCACGTTGTTGCGGATGTGGTGATCGATATCTCGATATTGCTCCCTCACTTCGTCGGCAGGGCGCTCGATACGCAGAGATGCTGTAACGCGGATCCAATCGGTCATGGTTTGCCTTGCCTCCGGTCGGGGACGATACCGCGTCGACCGAGATCGACCGCGCGGAATCCGTAACCCTACTTGAATGTGGACAAGAATCCCATCCCTCTGCTAGAGCCCCCTCGGATGCAGCCCAAAACCTTGGTGGACATCATTGTTTTGGATCTCGCGTTTGAAGCGCTCGCATTGCGATCTGCGTTAGAATTGTGGAACGTTCAGGTCACGATGCACCCCGTGGGCGAGGCAAAGGATCTCGTGTCGATGCTGCGGGGCAAGGGGATGCGGTCGACGATCATTTTCCTCATTGGCCATGGAGACGATGGCTTCGTATTGCCGGAGCTGAATCCGGATCTTGAAAAAGATCAGCCCTATCACCAGCGACTGACGCCTGAGGACCTCAAGGAATTCCTACACCTCCCCGGCTGTACCGTGATCAGCAGCTGCTGCTCCACCGGCGGAACCGTCCATGCGGACTCGTTTCTGAGCGGTGGATGCAAAGCTTATATCGGGCCGGATGGTGACCCCGACGGGGACGCGGCCCTTTTCTACTCGCTGCATCTCGCTTACGAGTGGATTTGCAAAGGGACGGACTTGAAGACGGCTCACCAACGAGCGGCTTCGCATGACTCACAGACAGCAATGTTCAAGCTTTACTAGTGCTGCGCGCCTCAAGTTCGTACCGGGATCGGACGATGCCGCTGAGCAGCACTAGAGCGCCCGCGGAGCGAAGCGCAGCGGGCGAGGGGGGAGGCGAAGCGGAGGGGGGCGCTGCCGCGCCCCCTACAAAACAAGACTAGGACCACGCGCGCGGCGTAAGCCGCGGTTGCGCAGCAACCCGGAAGGAACTTCGGGCGCGTGGTACTAGCTCGACCAAAAGCTCGGTCGCGGAAGTCATTCATCCGGTCGTGTCGAGCGCGCCTCAGCTGCCTGGCCGTGGCACGGCAGACCCTCATAGCGGGCCAGAGTGCTAATCGCCGGAATCAGCTGCGAAAGGCCTTCCGCGTCTAGACAGCCCCGCGTCGAGAAGCGCAGCATGTCGCGACTCGTCAGGCCCGAGAGCGACCGGGCGTAGCCGTTGGTCGGAAGTACCGCAGTGATACCCAGCGCGTAGTTTGCGGCAGAGAAGGGAGTATACGGGCCAAGCAGGATCTCGCCGGCGATGAGTGCGCGCGCAAGGACCTTTTCGGTATTTTCGGGAGAGCACACAATCGACATGTGCTCGGGAGCGAACGAATTGACGAAATCCACGCAGCTCTGGAGATCGCGACACAAGACCAGTGCGCCACGGCCGCCCCTATCGAATAGTTGCTCCAGGACCTGGCGACGAGGTTCAGCGACCTCTGCAATGAAAGCGGTGAGCGCACTCTGAACGCGCTCGCAAAGCTCTCGCGAGGTGGTCACCAACACCGAGCTCGAATCCGGTCCGTGCTCCGCTTCCGTCATCAGGTCGCGCGCGACCAAGTTCGGGTTCGCAGTTTCATCGCAAAGCACTAGGCAGTCGCTGGGGCCGAGTCCGAGACACGTGCGCTTGCCAGACATTGCCGCCAAGCCCATCGCCAGCGTGATGCCCGAAGGACCAGGACCGAAAATGCCTGCGACGGTCGACAAGGAGTCCGTGCCCAGCGTGAAGCCCGCAATCATCGCGACTCCGTTTCCAACATAGAACTCCGTGGCGCCACCGAGGCGTGCCGCCGCCAGCGTCGCAGCGTCCGCCGTGCCGTCCGGCCGCGGGGGTGTACAAAGCGCGATGCGCGGAACCCCGGCTACTTTCGCCGCGGCAACCAGCATCGTTGCCGTGGACAAAAGCGGCCCCTTCCGACAGGGTACCCAAAGCGCCACCGAGTCGAGCGGCGCGTAGCTCTCGCCATATGTGGTATGCGCATCGAGCTGGCGTTCGCTCTCGGCAAGGGGCAGTAGTGAGGCATTGACTCTTTCGATACGGAGCCGGCATGTATCGATGGCGCTCCGCAGCTCGTCTGGAAGTTCTTGAACCGCGCCATCCGCGACGGAGTCGTGTATCCGAAAGGAGCTGAGCCAGACCTGGTCGAACTTTTCGGTTGCGGCGCGAATCGCTGCGTCACCGCGCGTGCGAACGTCGTTGAAGACCGACACGACTTGTGACAGCTCGTGAGGATCGAGCAACGTTCGACGCGTGCGTAAGACCTCTTCGAGCGCCTGATCATCTTTCGGTATTTCGTAAATCACAGTGTGCAGGATAGCTTATGCAAGCAAGGACGCCGCAATCCCAATGAGGCGGTGCTCACGAGCGATCGCCAAAAATCGGCAGGTTTCGCATCGGCCGCCTCGACAGGAGATGACGGAAAGTAACGGGATGGGACACGGCGTTGGGAAACTGGCGGGAAACGGATCCGGCCGCTGCTATACTCATGAGCAGTGAGCCAGCCGCTATCCCTCGACCAGGCCCTCGAAGCCCTAAAGCGTGACCCGACGCACCCGGTGCCTGCGCAGGTCGATGATGAGCTCACCGTCGAGGTGCGCGTAGTGCAAGAGGCCCCCGCGGAGCCGCGCGCTCTCGCTCCTGGCGAGAAGTCGGCGGCGGACGTGTACAATTTATGCTTTCCCTCCCTCCTAGTCGGGGCGGGCAGATTCGAACTGCCGACCTCACGGACCCGAACCGTGCGCGCTACCAAACTGCGCTACGCCCCGAAAATCCCCCGAAGGCCGTGCGGGTGGGCACATTGATCCAGGCATGCGGCGCTGTCAAGTTAGAGCTCACCCAGTAGCCGTAGCTTCTGCTTGACCTCCCCCAAGATGGGGCCCGGGAGCCGACCCAGCGCGCGCCTGAAACATCGATTGTCGATGGCTCGGCTCTGGTCGATCATCAGCTCGCAGGCTTGCGAGTTGCCGGCGGTTCCTGCGGGCAACGGAACGCGCAACAAATTGGCCCCGGTAAGTTGTATGGTGCAAGGGACCACCCAGGTCGACGGGTGTCCTGCAATGTTCAGTAGGTCGGTTTGGATGACCAGGACGGGTCGCCTCTTCCCCGTTTCGGTGCCAAAACGGGGACTGAGGTCGGCGCTATACAGCGTCCCGTGGACAATCTTCATGGTTCCTGGTCGGACAGACCCTCCTCCGCGAGGGAATCCAACTCGGCGAGCGCCGCCAGGCTAGAGCTGCGTACTTGCCGAGAAGCTTCCGCGTAGGCCGCGCGCAATGCATCCCGGTCCGTTGTTTCCTTGAGAAGCTGAAGCCCTCGCCGCACGACTTCGACTTTGGTCCGCGCCCGGAGGCGCTTCTTGAGCTCGTTCACCAACCGGAGCTCGTCCCGAGGAAGCGTAATGCTCGACTTGGTATTCGATTTCATACTATTTTAATACCTCCGCGCGCGCGCCTGGTCAAGCCGCAAAACGCTGAAAGGCGTCGGGCCGTTTGATGCCCACCCCGACTGCGTGCTCGGCCTTCTGGGCGAGGCCGCGTTCGCGGCTTGGCCTGC
>DASXTY010000086.1:0-4312 GCA_036505155.1 Polyangiaceae bacterium
GCGGCGGCCTGGCGCAGCTCGCCGAGGGCATCGCGCTCCGCTGGTTCACCGGCGGCCTCGGGCTGACCATTGCCGGGATGGCGTGCAACCGCCGCGTCGAGCTCGGCATGGTGGCGCTCCTCTGCCTCGGCTTCCAGCGCCGCGATCTCCTCCGGCTTCTGAATGCGCACCTCGAAGAACTTGGTGAGCACGGTACTGGAAACCCTAGCCATCATGTTCAAGAACAGATCGTAGCCCTCCTTCTTGTATTCGTTTTTGGGATCGCGCTGCCCGTATCCGCGAAGGCCGATCCCATCGCGCAAATGCTCCATGTTGGAAAGATGCTCCACCCACGCTTCGTCGATCGCGTCCAAATAGGCCAGCCGAAAGAAGCGCAGCGCCAGGTCGACGTGCAGCTCCTGTTCTTTCTTTGAATATTCTGCTTCCGCGCAGTGGTAGAGCTCTCGGGCCAAAATCTCGGTGGAACCGATGTGCTCGACATCCGCCGGCGGCCGGGCTTTGAAATGCTCACGAAATCCCTGCTGTACGCCAGTCCAGTCCCAATCTTCGGGGGGCCGGTTCTCCGGACAGCTCTCTTCGACGATGGCGCTTACCACTCGATCGATGAGGTCAAGCAGGCGTTCGCGCTGTTCTGACAGGCCGTGGCTTACAAGATCCAAGATTTCCTGGTACATACCGACTGGGGTGCGCTGACGTCGCTCCTCCAGATCCAGCTTCACGCCCCACAGCTGATAAACTTCGTGCTGTAGCGACTCGAGCTCGACCAGGGTCTGTGCCTGTTCCAGCTCTTCGCGAGTGGGCGGCCGCTGCTTGCCCGACGCATCGCGCGGTCGAAGCGGTTCAGCGCAGAACAGGCCGACCAACTGCGCTATCGGGGCCGCGACATCCTCGCGGACCTTGGGGACGACGGGAACTTTACGCTCCTTGCCAGTGGGCTTTCCGAGCTCGTCGATTTCTTCCGGGCTGTAACGGCCGAGCAGCAGCTGCTGGCGCAGCGAATAGACGGTTTTGCGCTGCGCGTTCATCACATCGTCGTACTCGAGCAGGTTCTTGCGGATATCGAAGTTGCGTTCCTCCACCTTGCGCTGCGCATTTTCCACGCTTTTGGTGACCCAGGGATGCTCGATCGGCTCGTCGTCCGGCATGCCCATGCGATCCATCAGGTTCTTGACCCGGTCGCCGGCGAAAATTCGCATCAGGTCGTCTTCCAACGACAGATAGAACCGGCTCGAACCCGGGTCCCCTTGACGGCCGGCGCGCCCGCGCAGCTGATTATCAATACGGCGGGACTCGTGCCGCTCAGTGCCGAGGATGTGCAAGCCTCCGAGCTCCACTACTTCCTCGTGCTCCGCCGCGCAGCGCTCCTCGAATCTTTTGACCAGCTCCGCGAAGGCTTCGGGCTCGCCGTCGGGATGCCGGTCCTGTTTTTTGAACTCCCAGCGGGCAAGCATTTCCGGGTTTCCGCCGAGCAAGATATCGGTGCCGCGTCCGGCCATGTTGGTGGACACCGTGATCGCGCTCTTCTTGCCCGCCTGGGCAATCACATACGCTTCGTTTTCGTGATGCTTTGCGTTCAAGATGTTGTGCTCGACCTCTTTGCGCTGGAGAATGCGATGGATGGCAGCGCTCTTCTCCACGCTGGTGGTGCCCACCAATACCGGGCGCCCGAGCTGGTTCTGTTCCATGATTTCGCGGATAACCGCGGTAAATTTTTCCTTTTCCGTCTTGTAGACGATGTCGTGATAGTCCGTGCGCACCATCGCCATATTGGTGGGGATCACGCAGACGTCGAGCTTGTAAGTCGAAGAAAACTCCTGGGCTTCGGTTTCCGCGGTACCCGTCATCCCGGCGAGCTTCTTGTAGAGCCGGAAGAGGTTCTGAAAGGTGATGGTGGCCATGGTGCGGCTTTCCTCTTGGATCCGCACGTTCTCCTTGGCCTCCACCGCCTGGTGCAAGCCGTCGCTCCAGCGGCGCCCCATCAAGATGCGACCGGTAAACTCATCGATGATGAGTACTTTGCCATCCGGGGAGACCATGTAGTGCTGGTCACGCTTGTACAAGGCGTGCGCACGGAGCAGCTGATTCAATATGTGTAGGGTCTGGACATTGACGGGGTCATACAAATTGCGCATCCCGATCATGCGCTGCACGGTTTCGACGCCTTCATCGGTCAAGGTGGCGCTAAAACCCTTCTCGTCGACATTGTAGTGCTCGTCCTTTACCAGCTTGGACACCACTTCGTTGAGGGTTCGATACTTCTCGCTGGCGGCTTCTGCAGGGCCGCTGATGATGAGCGGCGTGCGCGCCTCGTCAATCAGGATCGAGTCCACTTCGTCGACGATGGCAAAATTGAGCGTCCGTTGCGCGTATTCCAGCGCGGAAAACTTCATATTGTCGCGCAAGTAGTCGAAGCCATACTCGTTGTTTTGGCCGTAACAAATGTCGCACTGGTAGGAGTTACGCTTCTCGGCGTCGGACTGCTGATTGACGATGACGCCCACGCTCATTCCCAAAAAGTTGTAGATCTTGCTCATCCACTCGGCATCGCGACGAGCGAGGTAATCGTTTACCGTAACCAAGTGCACGCTCTTACCCTCCAGCGCGTTCAGGTAGATGGGTAGCGTCGCCACCAAGGTCTTTCCTTCGCCGGTCTTCATTTCGGCGATCTTGCCCTGGTGCAGAACCATGCCTCCCATCAGCTGCACGTCGTAATGGCGCATGTTGAGCGTGCGCCGGCCCGCTTCGCGACACACCGCAAATGATTCCACCAGAATGTCTTCCAGGGTGGCGCCGTTATCCAGCCTTTCTTTGAATTCGGCGGTCTTGGCTTTGAGCTGGTCGTCAGTGAGCTTTTGAATCGATGGCTCGAGCTTGTTGATCTCGGATACCAACGGCAGCATTCGCCGTACCGCTCGCTCGTTAGAGGTCCCGAAGATCTTCTTTGCGACCCAGGTCAGCATTCTGTCACAATTGCGCCGGCCGCCCTCGACAGGCGGTCGGCAGTCTTAGAGTGGGCAGGCCTTTGGGCGACCGGCCCTTCAGCGGCTGAGATAGCACGCAGCTCAGTTTGCCGTGCTGCCGGTGTCGCCCCACCTCCCTAAGAGGTTGGTCGTCGGGGGGCATCGTCGGTACCCGCCGGGCCCCTACGGACCGAAATGCGGCGGTTACGAGCTCTCGCCGGTCCGGTTCCTGCCCCCCCCGGTGGGCCCCCCCACACCCCCCCGGCCCCCGCACGCCCCTGGCGAGCCCCGCGCCGGCTGAGTTTTTTCGGGCCCCGAGGCATTTTTGACTTCGGGACAAAAATCGCCCCTTGATATAGTGACACCGGGTTTCATCCGCGTCGTAACTAGCTGTCGATGCCCATCGCTTCCAAAGGACCGTCCGACCCAAGCGCTTCTGGCTTACAGCGCGCCGGGTCGGAGCCACGCGACCCGACCACCCTCTTGCCGGCCACGCCGGAGGAGACTCGCGAGCAGCGGAGGACGGCTCGCAAAGCTCGCCGCCACGCCGAACGGCGCCAGGCCATCACGGACGCCGCGCGCCAGCTCCTGCTGTCGGACGGGATTGAGAATTTCACCATCAGCGCGGTGGCTTCCTTCGCTCGCGTGAGCAAGCCGGCTGTCTATTACTACTTCGATTCCAAGGAAGAGCTCATCACCGAGCTCGCGGCGGATGCGCTTCGGGCAGAGGTTTCAGCAATTGAGCGGGCGCTCCCGTCCTCGGCAAGCGGCCTGGATTCGCTGGTCCGCATGGTTCGCGCTTACGTCGAGCACTACAGGAAAAACCTCCAGTCATTCCGGATCCTTTATGTGTGGACGCGGGTGTTGGGCGCCTCGAAGGAAGTGGAACATTCCGGCGCACAGGTCGAAAACGCAAAGCTTAACCAGCTCCTGGAACGCGGGCTTGAGCGCGATCGCGATGCGGGTAAGCTCAATGCCGACTTGCGCCCGCAAAAGCTGGTGTCGGTAGCGCGCGCGATGGCGTTGGGGGTGGTTTTCATGGCCGGGGTCGCCTCGGGTGACGACGGAGCTTCTTCTCGCTTCACGGAGTTGCAGGAGGAGGCCTGTCGCACGCTGGAGCAACTGGCGCGTTGATTTTCATAGGGGAGTCGGCGTGCGCCAAACCAGCGGACCGATTGCCAGACTCTGTGCACTGGCGTCTCCCCCTTGCGACACCAGCACCCGACCGTCGGTCGTAACCGACAGTGGCCGTCCCACGATGGTCCCGAGCAATGCGCCGCGGCTCAAGTCCACGACTAGTGGAGAGACCACAGCGGCTCCATCGACGCGAACGATGTCCGGAAGCGGATCGA
>DASXTY010000087.1:0-13418 GCA_036505155.1 Polyangiaceae bacterium
GCTCCGCGCCCGCGTCGCCGAGAAGCAGGGAGAGCGCGCACTCGCGGTGCGGGAGCTTCGCTGGCTTTGCCTGAATGCGGTGCCGAGCGCGGAGGCGCAAGGGGCCGACTCGCGTCTGGCCGAGCTCTCGTCCAAGAGCGCTCTTACCAAGCAAGAGCGATTTGCGCGCGCTGAAACCCTAGCGCGCCTCGGAATGATTTCCGATGTGGAGCGGGAGCTCGAGCTCGCGGGACAGGCGCGGGGCGCGGCGATCCGGAGCGCGGACGCGCTGAGCATCCGAGCATCTGCCTATTATGCCGCTCGCGACTATCCACCGGCTGCCGAGCTATTCGAGCAAGCAGCGCGTAGGGGGAGCAACGCCCCCGATAGGGACTGGCTTTACTCCGCCCGCGCTTTTTCCCGTGCCAACCAAGACGAGCGAGCGCTTCAAATGTATTCGAGCCTGCCGGGGCGCTTTCCCAAAAGCGGGCTCGCTGACGAAGCGCTCTATCTACAGGCCAGGTTGCGTTACATTCAGGGCGACTCTGTAGGAGCGGAGCGCAACTACAGCCGATTTCTATCGCGCTACGGCAAGTCGAGCCCCTATGCCCGGCAGGCCAGTTACGAACAGGCGGTAAACCAGCTGGTTTCCAGTGACTACCGAGCCGCCGCCGCGGCGCTGCACCGGCTGATTCAATCGGAGCAAAATCCAAGGACCTCCGCCGGCTATTCCGAGCTCTACGCGGTAGCGCTTTTGGGAATGCAAGAGCGACGCGAAGCGGTCCTGGCGTTCCGTCGCATAATGGCGGATCGCCCGCTGTCGTTTGCCTCGCTCGCGAGCGCAGCGCGTTTGCGCTCCCTGGGAGAGTCAGTGCCGGCGCTCATTGAGACAAAAGAAGACCCTATGCGTCCCGAGGTTCCGCTGGACCCGGAGCTCCCGCAAAAAGCAGAGCTCTACCATCGAATTGGCCTCGACACCGACGCCGAAAAGTCCCTAAGGTCGGAAGAGCGGCAGATGGTCGCGCGGTACGGCGCGCGCGCGAGCGAAGCTCTCTGCCGACTCTACGCAAAGGTTCGGAGCGGCGAGCGACGATATTGGATAGGTCAGCTCGCTGCACGGCCGGAGTGGCTCGACCGCGCCCCCACGTCGGGCACGCGCTGGCTCTGGGAGTGCGTGTATCCAAAACCCTTTGAGCCGCTGGTGCGTGAGGTCGAGTCGCGACACAGCTTGCCAGCCGATCTGGCATACGCGCTGATAAGACAGGAGAGCAGCTTCCGACCAGGCGCCGTCTCCGATGCGCGAGCTGTCGGATTAATGCAGCTCTTGCCTTCGACTGCACGCTTAGTCGCGCGCGAGCTCGACCAGGGTTATGAGCCGCCCTGGTTGCTTTCGCCGTACTACAACATTCAGTTCGGAACCTTTTACCTGGGAAAGTTGCTCTCGCTTTTCGCGCGCAATCTCGCGCTGGCGGTCGCGGCCTACAACGCCGGGCCCGAAGTGGTGTCGCGTTGGCTGAAAAG
The DNA here is from genome assembly GCA_036505155.1 of Polyangiaceae bacterium. Lineage (GTDB taxonomy): Bacteria > Myxococcota_A > Polyangia > Polyangiales > Polyangiaceae > DASXTY01. The sequence goes on from DASXTY010000087.1 coordinate 1,501, forward strand.
CGGAGAACAGCTTCCGCTCGACGTGTTCGTAGCGAAAATCCCCTATGTCGAGACCCGCGAGCACGTTTCCCGGGTGCTCGGTAACTACGCGCGGTACCGGTATCTCGAGGGAGGTGAATCGGAAGTCATCGCGCTGGACTTGGAGCTCCCACACGGCCTGCACCCGGAACCGGGAGTTTATTGAGCAGCGGACCATCGCTCGCCCAGTGCGCCCGGTAAGCGTCTCGAAGCACGAACTCGGCTTGCTTGCCCAGTGGGGAGAAGCCCCAATCGGGCTCCTGTGAAGTATCGTTCCAATCGGAGAACATGCGCCACACGAAAAACCCAGCAAACCACGGAGCCTCAAGCAACGGCGTCAGAAGCGCCTGATACGCGTCCGCCTGCGCCGTCTCATCCAGCTCGATGCCGCTCAGGTGCTCGGGCCACTCCCAGGGGCGAACCGCGGTGTCGGTACGTGCGGTGTATCCAAATTCCGTGAATAGGATCGGCTTTCCCCATCGCTGGGCCAGGCTCGCCAGATCCAGAGCGATTTTTCGGCTGTGTCGCAATAGCTCCTCTGGGCTAGCGCGGTGCGACTCTGCGAGTGGAAAGAACGCGTTGATCCCAATCACGTCAAGCTCACCCAGAATCACCGTCCGATCGGCATCGTCCCAGTTGGCCGCATACGTGATGAGGCCCGGATAAATAGCGCGGACGCTCCGGATGGTGTCCGCGAAGCTCTCGGCATGGGTCGTGGTGACCCAGCTCCGAAGCTCGACCCCCAAGGCAAACATGTCCGCGTTCGACTCGGCAGCCACTTTCGCCCATTCGCGGACGAAGGCCCCGTAAGCTTTGGACCACTCTTGCCAGGCTTCCGCGCCGCCCGGGTCCATCTGCCCGCGCCACTCTCCGGATTCCACCCACAAGTGCGGCACCAACAAGACTCGCAATCCCTCGGCGTGCGCCTGTCGAATCGCAGTCACCACTCTGGCTCGGTTGTCTCTGAACGGCTGCTCGAAGGTCAGCGAAACGCCACTCGGTTTGAGGTCCCACACCCGACCAAAGGGTGTGATGCTGACCCAGTTTGCACCCCACGCTCGCGCGCGACGAAAGCTCTCGGCGCACGCTTCGCTTCCATAGCCCCGCCCTGGATGTAGCGCGTTTTCGATAGGCCCCACGGTGAGCCCTCGCACTCCACCGAGCCGGTTATCGTGCCAGCCCAGTGAACCCGCTTCGAGCTTCGCGCTCGGCATGCGAGACATCGCCACCGCAGAGGGTAGAGAACCGGCTCCGGAGCGCCACGCGGACCACAGCGCACACCAACCGACCAGCAGAGCAGTGCCCGCGGCTCTACGGGTACACACGCGCATAGAGCTCCGCGATTTCTTGGTCGCTGATCGCGGCAAGCTGGTCGACCACCCAGTCAGCAGAGCTCTTTTTCAACTCGTCGACCGAGAAGCTGTGAGCCACCGCGATACATACCATTCCAGCCGACTTAGCCGCCTGAATTCCGGCCGGAGTATCTTCGATGACCAGCGCGCGCGCCGGACGCGAGCTTTCGCAAACGCTGGTGAGGTAATCCAGAGCCAAAAGATAACCCTGCGGGTCGGGCTTTCCGGCGGTGGTGTCCTCGGCACTGACGATGTGAGCGATGCAATCCAAAACACCGAGCTGTTCGAGCCCGAGCTGGATTTCGTCGCGCAGCGCTCCGGAAACCACTAGCACCGGCCCCAAACCAGCGCGCCGCCGCACCAGCTCCGCCGCCCCGGCAAAACCTAGGAGCGCACCCGCTGCTAGACGCCGGTACGCGGGACGTTTCGCCTGAACCAACGCGGCGATTTGCTGGTTAGTGGGCGCGCGACCGGCGTCGCTGAGCACCGCGCCGAACGCTCCCGCGTCATCATAGCCGATGTACCGATGGTAATATTCCGCCTGAGTGAGCGCGACGCCCAGTGGTTCCAAAAGCTCGCGGAAGGCCGCGAAATGCAGAACCTCGTCGTCTACCAGCACTCCGTTATAATCAAATACCGTTCCAGAAAACATGGCGATCAAAACGACCGGAGAGACGGGTTGCAATGTTCTCGGGCATGTGCCAGCTTGCGCCCACATTTTAATCCCGAAAGACCACTATAACGAATGAGCAAAGGCGACCTATTGGAAATGGAGGGCGTCATTCAAGACGCCCTGGGCGGCGGCCAGTACAACATCAAGGTCGACCAGGGGGGCCTCATCGTGCGGGCACAACTTTCGGGTCGGATGCGACGCCATCACATCCGAGTCCTTCCCGGCGATCGGGTTCGGGTTGCCGTCTCACCGTACGACCCGACTCATGGACTCATCGTGTACCGGGGCAAGTGAAGCTGGCGCAAGCTTCGCTCTCACTGGTCTGCTTTCTGCAATTTACCGGCTGCCGCTGCGGCCAAAGCCAAGAGGCAAGCGACGCGCAGCCGAGCCGGGGGACAGAACCCAAAGAAGCCCGGGCCCCCGCCCTGCTCTACTTCCCCGATGGTGGGGATGAGGTTTTGTCCTCGCCGCCCGATGCCGCAGGACAGGCGTTCCATTTGCCTCGTGGCCGGTGCCCCGATGACATGGTGGACGTCTCCGGGCAGTTTTGCATTGATCGCTACGAAGCGTCGCTGGTGGACACCCTTCGGCAACGCCCGATATCGCCCTATTATTACCCCGGCCGCCCTCAGACCAAGCAGAGCTACGAGCGCTGGCAGCGGCTCAGCCCCCAGTCGGCTTCCGCCTTGGGAAAGCAAATGCCGGTGCCCGCGCCGGACGACTGGCAGCTCAAAGAGGACTTCGAGCCGAAGGCAACTTCCCGGGGCGGAGTCATCCCGAACGGTTACTTAAACGGCGTGATGTCGGCGCGCGCCTGCGCCAACGCCGGTAAGCGGCTGTGCAAGCCAGCGGAATGGCAGATGGCGTGTCGGGGAGCGCAGGGTAGGAAGTTCCCATACGGCTCCGAATACACCCCCGGCGTGTGTAACGTTCTGCGAGAAAGCCACCCGGCACAGCTCCTTCACCTCAACGCTTCTATAAATCACACCGACCCACGGCTAAATCTGGTGGAAGATGCCGACGGGCGGCTGCTTCGCCCAACCGGAGGAAGTCCCCAGTGCCGTAGTGAATGGGGGTCGGACGGCGCCTACGACATGGTGGGCAACCTCGACGAGTGGGTGGAGGAGCCATCGGGGGAGTTTATGGGCGGATTTTACTCGCGCGGCACCAAGGAAGGCTGCGATGCGGCCATCACCGCGCATCCGACCAGCTATTACGATTACAGCCTGGGAGTTCGCTGCTGCCGCTGACGTCTTTGGGACAGGACCAAATTGTAGCCAAAGGTAGTATATTAACCTACCATTCCTTACCGGATGTCCTCGAGTTTTCCCGGAGCTGGCAGAAGAGCCGCATCGGTGGGCATCGCGGCGCTCTTGGTGAGCTGCGGCCACCCCCTCGAACGAGCTTTGCAGGGTCGTTGGCTCGGAGATGGGGTCGAAAATTTCGACGACAACGACATTGCGATGGCGACCGGCTGGGCCAAGGGGACGAGCATGGAATTTTTGGGCAAAACCCTGACCGTGTCGATCCCCGCGGAAGAGCCCCGCAAAGGCCACTACTACATCGCCAAGGTGCACAACACGGATTTGGACTTATCGGTGGTACGCCCGGACGGCAGAGTCGACTCGGTGCATTTCAAGCTCGATGAGGAAAACTCGATGCGCTGGATGCTGGAGGGAAGCCGTGCCGTTATCCTGAAGCGCCAGCCATGAGCCCCGCGCATCGCGTCGGGGGTCCGGGGAAAAAAGCTGGGCGGGACCGTTACCGCCTGAGCTCGATAGCTCGAGTTATCGTGGCACCGCGACGCGAGGGTGCCATGGAGACTCCGCCGATCCGAGAGGCAATACAAGCGGAAACGGGGGGCGCCAGGGGCGGGTTGAACTGCATCCTGGTCACGTTGCCCTGTGGCGTCACCGTCAAAACCACCGTCGAGCTCACGCTCACCTGAACGCTCCCACTCGACTGAGTGCGCTCAGCTAAACACCGATTCGCTATGCTCAAGAACGCGCTCATCCCGTCTTCGATCTGTCCAATGGTCGGTCGCTCCTGCAAACGTTCCTGCCCCTCCGCGAGGACCGCGGGAGTCGGTTCGGAGGCAGCCGCCGGTTTACCCGACGCCCGAGCCGACGAGGGTGTCGAAGGCAGTGCGTAAACGGGCGGTGCCCTGACGCTCGAGGGGACCGTCGCGCTCGGCTGTGCTGTCGCTTGGGCGCTTTCACTTGGCTTCACGTTAGCTGCGGCGCTTCGGAGCACCCCGTCCAACGAAAAGCGGCCGCGCGAGGGCGCCGAAAGGGGCCAGGCGTGCCCGCCGGTGGAGGAAACCGCGCCGACCACCACGGTTCCCTCGCGCACTTCGACCATTACCGAGTCGGCTTCTCGCTCTACCCGAAATACCGTACCGTGAACGGCGACGCGGGTCTGCTCCACCTCCACCGCGAATGATTCCGCCAGCGGGCTCGGCACAACGCGCGCGACCAAGGCACCCCGGTGCAGTTGAACCGTAATGCGCTCCCCGACGGATCGGACGCTCGCTTTGCTGTTTGGCTCTAGGGTCCACGTTGCGCGACCCCGGTGCTCCACCTCGACGCTTTGGTCCGCCGCGACGACGCGACCGCTCGACGCGAGCTCGTCTCCATCCCTCCGACCGGCGGGCAAGACCTGCGCTTTGCCCGAAGTCTTCGCCACGCGCGACGCGCCGGGATTCGCGTGTTGGATGAACACGGCCAAGCAGAGCGCCGCGGCGGCAAGCCCCGCAGCCACCCATTGCCACCTTCGCTGGCTCGGCATGACGCGTCCCTCGCGATCGATGCCATGAAGAATTCGCCGCTCGAGGTGCGACCAGTCCGGCTCCGGAATCGCTTGCCCGACTGCTTCGCGCGCAACCTGCTTCAGCGCGCGGACCGCGCTGCTGGTGTCGCCGCCGGCTCTCACGGGATCTCCTTGCGCGCCGGCGATAGACGCTCTTCAGCGGTGTGCGACAGCATACTCACCGGGGCCGCTGAGCTCGAACCCTGCAGCGGCTCGGTTAACCCGTCCGCCAGAGCCGCCAGCGCCGGTTCGTCGCGCAGCATCGCGGTCAAATCGCGCCGCGCATAAAAAAGCCGAGTCCGCACGGTGAGCACCGGAGCGCGCACCACCCTTGAGATCGCCGCCGGCGACATGCCTTCGAGCTCGTGGAGAATGAACACCGTGCGTTTCTTATCCGTCAGGCGATCCAGCAGTCGATAAAACGCGCGCACGCGCGACAGCCGATCCACTTGCTCATCCGGAAGCGCCGCCAGGTCGGGAGGGGTACTGGAGGCCGGCGCGAAATCGAGCGCGGGACGACTGCGCGCACTGCGCCGGTGCATGAGCACTACGTTGACCGTGACCCGATAAAGCCAGGTGGAAAACTGTGCGCTTCCGCGAAAGTCCTTGATGCTGCGATGCACCTGCAAAAAGACTTCTTGGATCACATCGTCGACATCGGGGCTCGCCCCCAACATTCTGTGCACCAAGCGCGCGACGTCGGCACGGTGCAGGCGAAAGAGCTCACGGAACGCGTCCCGGTCGTCTGCTTTGCACCGCTCCACGAGCGCCGTTGGATCGGTCACACTACCAAGAGTAGCGAGTTGTCTCGATGAACGCCGCTTCTCACCGCTCGACCCGTCGACTCTGACCCGCCCATCCAGCGGATAGGAGCGATGCGCGCCGAGGTCGGCCGGGAGTCCACGGGGCGCCACCGGTCCGACCGTGGCGGGCGGCACCGGGATGCCCGAGGGCTTGGAGGGTCGGGGCCGCCAGGGGTGCCGGGCCCTGGGGATAACGGAAAGGCCGCGCCGAGAACGGGGGATCCGCCCGGATTCGTTCAATTCTTTCAATTCTTCGCGTCCCTGCGCAGCTGACATTCCCACCCGTCAGATGCCCGGACCCGGGCGATTTTTCATATAACCGACATCCGTTGCCGGACTCGACCGTGAACCCCTCGGATTGGAACCAGGTAAGCGAAGCCGCTGCCAGCGTCGCCAGCCGAGCCGGCCCTCTGGGGGAGCCCCTCATCGGCCTGGTCCTCGGCTCAGGACTTCGCGCGTTCGCGGACCGGCTCACCGGCGTTACCGCCATTGCCTGCGCGGACATTCCCCACCTGCCAACGCCGACGGTCTCTGGGCACGGCGCCCGGCTCTTGTTCGGCCAGCTTGGGAGCGCAAAGATTGCGTGTCTCGAAGGCCGCGTTCACTTGTACCAGGGGTACTCCGCCGAGCGCGTGGTCTTCGGAGTCCGGTTGTTGACGGAGCTCGGCTGCAAGGCGGTGCTGCTCACCAACGCGGCCGGCGCCATCGCGAGACGACTCCACCCCGGCGCCTTCATGTTGATTGTGGATCACATTAACCTGACCGGGCATAACCCCCTGGTCGCATCCTCCCCAACGTTTATCGACATGTCGCTGGCCTACGATTCGACGCTTTGCAAGCTGGCGGAACGGGCGGCAAGGGACTGCGGTGTGGAGCTCGAGCGCGGCGTGTACGCCGCCGTGTTGGGTCCGAGCTACGAAACGCCCGCAGAAATTCGCGGCCTAGGAGCGTTGGGCGCTGACGCGGTGGGGATGAGCACCGCACTCGAAGTGATCGCTCTTCGCGCACGCGAGGTGAAAGTTGCGGCGCTGAGCTCGATTACCAATTATGCCGCAGGGCTGAGCAGCGAGCCGCTCACCCACGGCGAGGTCGAGCGTACCGCAGCGCAGACGGCCCAACGGTTTGGAAGCTTGCTCGAGCGGTGGATCGAGCTCGTGAGCGGAGAGCTATCCGCATGACGACGCCGGCGGACGCGAAGCTCGACGCTTTGCTGAACGCCGCCCGCCAAGCGTGCGAGCGCGCCTATGCTCCGTATTCAGGGTTTGCGGTGGGCGCGGCGGTAGAGGCGGAAGACGGAGAAGTTTTCGTCGGGTGCAACGTCGAAAACGCGAGCTTCGGCGCGACGCTGTGCGCCGAGCGGGTTGCCATCGCCAACTTGGTGAGCAGTGGGCGGCGCCGTTTGGTCGCGCTCGCGGTGTATGCACTGGCGGACGAGCCCGCGATGCCGTGCGGCATATGTCGCCAGACATTGGCGGAGTTCGGCCAAAAAGTGCGGATCATGGTGGCGGGCTCTGGGGAGGCGCGAGAAACAACGCTCGAGGAGCTCCTGCCGCAGCCGTTCGTGTTTCGCCGCTGACGCGACCGCGCCAGCCGAGCTATGCTCTATTGGGTGGAACCCAGGCCGCCGACCAGTGTCCCTCGGGTGATATCGGGCACTCCGCCGGAGCTCATCGTTTACGATCGGCCTCAGCGCTGCCCGTACCTGCGCGGGCGAGTGGCTCGGATGCCGCTCAGGCTCCCGGCTCGTCCGCTCGGGCGCGATGAGTTGGACCAGCGTTTGGAGCTGGGGGATCGGCGTCAGGGATTCGTTCTGTACCGAACCATGTGTCCGGCGTGCCGCGCTTGCGAGCCGATTCGTCTGGACACTAGCACGTTTTCGCCGAACCGAGCGCAACGGCGCGCCTTTTCGCGGGGAGAGGGGCTGCTTCGGGTGGAGTTAGGGCAACCCGCAGTGGATGCGCGTCGTGTCGCGCTCTACAACAAACACAAGAGCGAACGCGGCTTGAGCGATGGGCAGCCGCCCATCGACGCTGAGGGGTATCGAGACTTTTTGGTGAGCACCTGCTGCGACACCCTGGAGATACGATATCGATTGGGAGAGCAGCTGGTGGGCATCGCTATCGCGGATCGCTCGACCAACGCGCTCTCGGCCGTCTATTGCTACTACGATCCGGATCACAAACGGCTAAGCCTTGGTACCTACTCCATCATGAAGCAGCTCGAGCTCTGCCGGCTCTGGGGGCTCCGTCACCTGTACCTCGGCTTGTACATTGCGGAGTGCAACGCGATGGCTTATAAAGCAGCCTTTTTACCGCACGAAAGACTGCTCGCTGGACGTTGGGTGCAAATCAGCGGCCAGCCGTCCGCCATCAGCGGTGGGCCAGCTACTTCGACATCGCGTAAATAGTGCTTTTCCCCGCTTGTCGCTGAACCCAATACACGCAAGCGGCATCGGCCCCGATGACGTCCGCCGATTCCGTGGGGGCTAGCGTTGTCAGGGTGGTGAGCTTGCCATCTTCTTTGATCACTTTGGCGAGCTTGAGTGGCGCCCCCTCGGTGTCGCCGGCGAGCAACGTGAAAACTGCGTTCCCCTGCAACGCGATGTGCGCTTTCTCCGCCAAGCCGGACAAGAGCTTCGTGGTTTTGCCGCCTGTCTTCGCCACCGACATCAAGCTGCGCTCATGGGCCAGGCTGAAGAAGACGTTGCTTTCGTCGATTGCGATATCGAAGGGCTGTTTCTCCGCAGGCGCAAGCACCTTGGGTGTGCCGCCTTCGAGTGGGAATGAGACCACGCGGTTTCTCCCGGAGTCTGCGACATAAATCCCGGATGCATCCACCGCGATTCCGTTATACCCGTTTGCTCCGTGACTCATCGCGGGCCGCTTCGCGTTGGCAAGCTCGGTGGTCTCCCCGCCGCTCTTGGAAACCCGCACCACCCGATCGTAGGGACCGTAGTCACCCGGAACTCCATAGATATTGGCCGCGTCCAGGGCGATACTTTGCGAAGAAAACTGGGTCGCGGGCATCGTCGCCAGACCTCCGTTTTTCGCCACCTTCATCAGGCGAATTCCGGTGGTGTAGTAAACGTGTGTGTCGTCCACCGCTAAATCCCTGGGTTCGAGCTCAAGCGTGGCGAGCGCGCTCGCGCTGCCACCTGCTTTAGGGACCTTGCCCACATCACCCCGATTACCGAAAGGCTGCCAGGAGCTGAAATACAGGGCCGTCTTATCCTGCCCGGTCCCGTAGACGTCCCCTACGAGCTTGCTGAGCTCCATTGGATTCGAACCGGACGCTTTGCACCCGGCTGAAGACGGTGCGAGAGGTGACGCTGCGCTCGCGAGAGCCGCGGCAGTCCGCGCCGGCTGCGACTTCGCCGCTTCCTTTTGCTGCTCATGACACCCGAGCACAGCGAGGACCGCCAGTCCCGCTGCCGCCCACCGTTCGAGAGCTTTGGTTGGCACACCCAAATCCTTAGCGCGAAATGTACTGTGGTTGCTACTTACGCGAGCGAAGCTCGCCCGCGCTGAGCGGAGCGAAGCGTCGTTGGGGGTCCGGGGGTTTACCCCCGGGGAGGATTCCGGTGGGGTCAAGCGGCGGTGCACGCCGTCCGCGTCCATGAAAGACCGGGCGGGACTGTAATGAAGCTACCGTCGACGCCTGGGGATAGTTCGCAGTAGCTTCAGAAACGCCATTTGCACCTCCTGCGGGAAAGCATCGAAATGACGCGCCGCTTCCATGGCCATGGGACTCAGGTCAGCAGAGCCGCCCAAAAGCTCGCTGACCGCTACGCCGAGTCCCTGCGAAAGCGACAGCACGGTGCTCAGCGACGGGTCTCGTCGGCCGGTTTCAACGGTTCCGATGTAGCTGGCAGTGAGCCCTGACTTCTCCGCCAGCTGTTCCAGGGTCAAGCCCAGGGCCACGCGGCGCCTGCAAACCTCACGACCGAAGCTCATTCGGGCAAGATTTCTCGCTCTACGGCCTGACATCCACAACTGATAGTGTTGTCCGATCAACACGATTGTATAATCCCCAGCCCACCTGGGCACGCCCGAGCCCCTCGCACTGGACTCCTCCCCATGCCGAACGAACGTTTCCGCTTGCTCATCGTCGAAGACGACCCCGCCTTGGGCCGCGCCGTGGAACGCGTGCTGGTCACGGCCGGCTACGCCGTACTGGTCGCAAATAGCTGCGCCCAGGCTCGCAAGGCGCCCACCAAATTTGACGGGGCGGTGCTCGACATGAACCTCGGCGACGGGGACGGCGTGGGGCTCGCGCAGGAGCTTTTGGCAAAAAACAAGGCGCGGGTCATCATCTTTTTTACCGCCTCGACGGATGACGACTTGGCGCGGCGCGCTCGGGCCTTGGGACCGATCGTGAGCAAAAATGGCGAGCCGCAAGAGCTGCTCGACGCCATCGCCACCGAGCTCCGCGTTCAGGGCCGGGCCTGACTTCCCTGCACCGCCGGCGACCGCTCAAAACTGGGCCAGGTGGCCACTTATGTGCCACCGCGTCGGGACATGCTCGTACACAAGAAGTCGTCAGATCGGCCAGCGCTGGCGGCGTTGCTCGGGCTGGGTAGCTTAGCCGTGTTTTGCGCATGCAAGAGCAAACAGCCGGCCCCTGCGGCAATGGTAGCTGCCATGGCCATCCCCAACGTCCCAGCGCCCCGCGCCGACGGCCCGAAGCTCGGCGCGATCGCAAATCTTACGCCGGTTTTCGACCGCCCCGGCTCGGGTGCCAAGCAAATCGGCTACCTGCACGCCGGAGCCACCGTGGTCCGCGCAGGGCAGCCGTACGGCGCGCAAAATTGCCCGCAAGGCTGGTTCCCGATCCGACCGCGGGGCTTCGTTTGCACGGGCGCAACCGCCACCACGGATTTGAGCCACCCCACACTCCTGGCCATGGCGCTGGCGCCAAAATTGGACGCGACTTTGCCTTACACCTACGCACGCCTCTTCGAGCGCAGCATCCGCTATCAACGCGACCCCAAGCGCGATGACGGAGTCGTCGAAGTCGACGAGCTTCCGGGAAGGAGCGCCATGGCGATCGTCGGCTCGTGGACCGCCAAGGATCCGGCGGGCAAAGAGCTGCGGCTCGGAATGATGACCAATGGTCAGTTCATTAGTGCCGAGCGCCTGAAGCCTGCGCCTGTGTCCGAGTTCAAGGGAGTGGAGCTGAGCTCAGACCTTAATTTGCCACTCGCCTATATCCTCAAGCGAGGCGTGCACGCCTGGAAGCTCAACGGCCAGGAGCCGGACCGGGTAGATGAGCTCGACTATCATCACTTAGTTCCGCTCACGGGCCGTTTTCGCACCCTGGGCGACGTTCGCTACTGGGCGGCCAGGGATGGACGCTGGGTGCGACATCGCGATGTGACCGTGGTCCGAGAGCGCAATGTGTTTCCAGAGTTTGCAAAAGATGGGCAAAAGTGGATCGACATCAGCATCGCCACCGAAACGCTGGTTCTCTACGAAGGTAAGAAGGCCATTTTTGCGACTCTGGTCAGCGCGGGTCGTGATCGGCTGGAAAACTCGGCGGCCAGCGCTTCTACCCAGCGCGGGACCTTCGAAGTGGTGGCCAAACACGTCACTGCCGTGAGCCAAGACCCCAAGTCGATTTCGCCGGATCAGCAAATTTATGACCTCCCCTGGTCGCTTGAGCTTTCATCGGGCCAGCTCATCCACGGAGCCTTCTGGCACGACCGCTTCGGCATCGAAGAGGGTCTCGGCAGTCTTCAGCTTTCGCCGGCGGATGCCGCGCGCGTCTGGCAGTGGGTCGAGCCCGCGCTACCCGTGGGCTGGCACGGCGCGGCGCTGCAGAGCAGCGATAAGAAAACGTACGTCGTCATTCGCAAGTGAGCTGTCCCTATATTCCCAGGGCTCCAAGTCTGTGCCCGTGCCCGTACCCGTACCCGAAGAATCGCCCAAAGTTATCTGACAAGGCTACGGGTGTTGGCGGGAACGCTCCAGCGCGTCGAGAGCGTTTCGGCGAGACAGATGGCTGGGCTTAGTTCGGTCAAGTGGCGAATAACAGCTCGCGCTCTGTTATGCGGCTCACCGAGCCCGCGCTTTCCCTAACCGCCAGCGACGCTTTCGGAGCCGTGACTGGTCCAAGCCAAACTCCCCCCCTGAGGCCGCGAAGCGGTTGCGAAGCGGCCGATTTGGGGGGGAAGCCCGCGCGGACGGCGAAGCCGGAGCACGGGCGTGGGGGGGCAACTACCACAGCACGGAGCCAACCGTCTCACTCTTGCACGCGCGATCGTGA
>DASXTY010000088.1:0-4846 GCA_036505155.1 Polyangiaceae bacterium
AACGTGGTTTCCATGAAACGTATTGTGCGGCTTTCCACATCAAGGCTTCGTAAAAAATCGTCCATAAGCTACGTTTCGCACGATGGCCGTCGATTTTGTCGGACGTTCCGCGGAGCGAATGGAGTTGGACGCGCTCATTAATGAGGCGTGTGCTTCCCGGGGGCAAGCCGCTGCCATTACCGGGCCGCCGGGCATTGGCAAAACGCGGCTGGCCGAAGTCGCTAGCGAAGCGGCGAGCGCGCGTGGGATGCGCGTCGTCTGGGCGCGCTGTTGGGAGTTCGGCGGAGCCCCGCTGTATTGGCTTTGGCGGCAGCTGCTCTTGCGGCTGTCCGATGGCGAGGAGCTGCAAGCGGCGCTTCCAACATTAGGCGCGCGCAAGGCACATCTCGAGCCGATGCTGGCCGAAGCGCGGCTCGGAATCGGTGAACCCGAGCTTGGGGATGGGACGGTGTGGCGCTCGTCCGAGCGCGAGCGGCTGGTCATGTTCGAGACGGTGGTTGACCTTCTCGATCAGATCAGCAGGTCAAAGCCCCTGCTGTTCGTGATTGATGATCTGCACGCCGCCGACGCGCCTTCTGTTCTCCTTTTGCGATATGTGCTGCGCGAGGCGCGGGCGACTCGGGCAGCAATCTTGGTCACATATCGCGAGGGGACCGCGCCATCGGATGTCGCGACGCTGCTTACGGGACTTGCACGCGATGCGCGGCACCTGCCGCTCCGGGGCCTGGCGCCTGAAGAAATAGTCGCGCTCGCCGAGCGTGTGACAAGGCGCTCCATCCACCAAAACTTGGCGGCTCAATTAGCCGAGACGACAGGGGGAAACCCGTTTTTCGTGCGTGAGATTCTGCTTTCGCTGTCGACCGGCGGCGGGTTGGATGCCGGCTTTCGGGTGCCCGGCACTGTGCGGGACCTGCTCCGCACACAGATTTCCCACCTTCGACCCGCGGCTCAAGAAATCCTGCGAATGCTTTCAATTTTCGGTAAATCCGCGTCGCTGCGTTTGGTGGCGGAGGCGGTTGGCCAGCCGATGGACACCGTGGCGAGAACCCTCGAAGAGGCGGTGGCTCACCATCTGCTTTTGCCGGTGAGCGAGCAAGCCGACCTCTGTTTTGCGCACGCTCTGGTCTGCGAAACCTTGTATGACAATTTGAGCCCGCTGGATCGACCGGCGCTGCATCGAAAGGTGGCGGAGCTCTTGGAAACGGAGGGCGCTCTGGTCGAGTCGCGTCTCAGCGAACTCGCGCATCATTTTCTGCTCGCGGTTCCCGCCGTCGACTCGAAAAAAGCCATCGAATATGCCCGACGGGCCGGCGAGCGTGCCATGCGCCTGCTCGCTTATGAAGAGGCTGAGGCTCACTACCAGCGCGCGCTGGATGCGGCCGGAAAATATGGATCCGATCCTTCGCTCGAGGTCGTGCTGCGACTCGGCCATGGTCATGCATTGCTTGCCATCGGGCGTCCCTCACACGCGGCCCAATCTTTCCTCCTCGCTGCAGCTCTGGCGCGTGAAGCGGGCGACGCCGAGGGCTTCGCGCGAGCCGCGCTGGGCAACGCACAGACGGCCGAATTCATCGAGTTTGATCCCGCCAAGGTGCGCTTGCTGGAAGAAGCGCTGCACCGACTCGGTCCCGCCGAGAGCGAGCTCAAAGTCCTGGTTCTGTCGCGCATGGCCACTATGCTCTGGATGGCCCCCGAGCAGCGCGGGCGGCGCGAAGATCTCGCGCGCGAAGCCGTCGCGATGGCACGACGAATCGGGTCCACTGAGCTCCTGATCACCGTGCTGGACGCCAAACTGAAGGCCGAGTTCGGCCCGGCAAACCTGGATGAGCGCTCGGAAACGGCGCTGGAAATCCTTCGGCTGGCGCGCGAAACCGGAGACCGCGTTCACTTGTTGGATGGTTCGCGATGGCTGCTTTCGGCGTTGCTGGAGCGCGGCGAGGTGGCCCGTGCGGATCCCGAAATCGAAGCGTACGCGCGACTGGCCGAAGACCTGCGTCTGCCCGGACCGCTCATGAATGCGACCATGCGTCGCGGCATGCGTGCGATTTTCGTGGGACGCTATGACGAAGGTGAGGCGCTTGCGCGCAGGGCCTGGGAAATCGGCAAGCGCTTCGACGACCCGATGGCGGATTTCGTGCTCACTTGTCAGCTCGCGCTGGTGTATATTGATCGAGGTTCTACCGCCGAGCTCAAAGACTTGCTCGGGCCGTTGCGCACTTGCGCGGATGGGCACGACCCAAGCGGATTTGCGCGAGCTTATCTCGCGTACGTGCTCAGCGTACTGGGTAAGGTGGAGGAGGCGCGCGCGGAGATTTGGCGCCTGGCTTCACGCGGCTTCACGCGGCCCGAGGATTTCATGTATCTGTCCAGGCTGTCGTGGCTGGCCGCCGCATCGTGGAAAATTGGCGATGCTTCCTGGGCGAACGAGCTGCTTTCAGGCTTGGCGCCCTATTCGGATCGCAATGTGGTAGCCGGCGCCGCCATGGGACTCGGGTCCGCGGCCAGGTACATCGGCATGTTGGAGCTCCTCCTCGGTCGATACGACGCGGCCTGCGCCAGTCTCGAAAAAGCCCTCGAATCCAATCGACGGATGGGAAGTTTGCCCCAAACCGCGTATGCCCACGCCGATTTGGCGCGGGCCTTGACGGCGCGGGGTGCCGCGGAGGACCGAAGGCAAGCCGAGCACCACCGGGAGCGAGCTTTGGAGCTCGCGCGGTCGATTGGGATGCAAGGGCTACTGGCGGTACTCGACACGCCGGCGGCGCGCGAAGTCGATATAACCGCTGCTGGGGAAGTGCTACTACGACACGAGGGCGCGGTCATCGCTTTGGCATTCGCCAATCAGTGCGTACGACTCAAGCGCACGCGCGGATTCGACCACCTGGCCCGACTCCTGATGGATCCGGGCCGAGCGCTGCACGTTTTCGAGCTCACCGCCGAACCGGCCGAGCAACAGAGTCGTCACGGCCTCGGCCCGGCGCTCGACGCCAAGGCAAAGACGGCGTACCAGGCGCGATACCGGGCCCTGCAAGACGCCCTCGAGCAGGCAGAATCGCTCGCGGATTCGAGCCGCGCGGCGGGCATTCGGGAAGAACTCGATGCGCTGGCTGGTGAGTTGGCGCGCGCGGTGGGCTTGCGCGGGAGGGACCGAGTTACCGGATCGGCGGCTGAACGCGCGCGAGTTCGAGTGAGCGTGGCGTTGCGTCGGGCGACTGAGCAGGTCGTGAAGAGCCTGCCCGAGCTGGGCCTACATCTGGCGAAGTCGCTGAAAACCGGGATCTTTTGTGCTTACGACCCCGACCCTCGGAGCCGGCTCCGCTGGCGAGTCGAATGGCGTTAGCAACGCCTGTTACATCGTAACGCCGGCTGTAACGCCTTTCGATCGAGCCACTTTGGCTCTTTCTGAAAGGACTCAGACCGATGGCAATTACCATTCTTTTTACGGGCAAAGGCGTAAAACAGGAACAATACGATGGGGTGATCCGCGATCTTGAGGCGGCCGGTGCATCGGCTCCGTCAGGCCGCAGGTATCACGTCGCCTCCGCGCTTCCGGACGGCTGGTGTGTGGTCGATGTGTGGGACTCCCAGACTCAATTCGAGCGATTTGCGCAAACCCTAGTACCGCTGCTCAAAAAGCACCAAATCAACAATATGGAGCCGCAGTTTCTTCCCACGCACAACATCATCGTCGGCGAAAGCTAACCGTGGCGCGCAGTCGCTTGCGGCCGCCGCGCGGGCGGCCGCAATGCGGCGCTACATGCAACTATTGGCCGCGTTCTGCTGAGCCGAACAGGCCTGACTGACTGCCATGGAGTCGCAAACGTTGGGCTGCGCGAACTCGCAGTCGTAAAAGGCCTTCCATTTGGTCTGGCAGTCCGGTGACAAGTTCGGAATCAGAGCCGCGCAGAACTGCTTGCAGTCATTCAGCATGAATAAAGAGCAATTGCCAGCCACCTTCTTGTCACATTTCGGTGTTGCACCCGTCGAGAGCGGGGTTTCCGCTTCCCCCTCCGCCGCCATTGTCGTCGCCGCCGCAGCCGATCGCCGTGACCCCCGCACCCAGCAGAACGCACAGGGAACCTGCTCGCATCCAGTTTTTACGTAGCTTAAGCATGTGTCCGAATCCTTTCCATTCGCACCCACACCGCATACGTTACCAGTAGTCCCAACCTCCCCGCTGGGCGCTTATTGAAGTCCCGCGCCATCCCGGCTCGCGGGCAGTTGGATACAATGAGGAGCAAAGTGGGGGTCATCTTTGGGGACTGCTTCAGTTCTGAGGAAGTGCAAGGCGAGCCCCGCTCGCTCTCGATCCGTTTGGTTGGGACCGGTCGCGTGGGCGGTCATGAAGTTGAAGAAGAGCACACCGCCCGCTTCGAGCTCAATATCGACCGCTTCATCCTCGGCAACGCTACAGAAGATGTGGTGGTCGCTCTCCAAATCGCGCTGGTGCACCGCGGCGCGCGTGTGGCTGCGCGGTATCACCCGAAGGGTTCCATTGGCAACGCTGGCGTCGTGCAACGCGACCCACATCCCCACCCCCTTTGAGGGATCGGGCACTTTGAAATAGGCATTGTCCTGGTGCCACTTGGTACCGACCCCGGTCCGTCCCGGCTTCAAGAAAATTTGATCGAAATAGAGAACCAGCGGTTCCCCGATGAGCTGGCGCACCGCGCCCATCACCTGGTCTTGGAATGGGAGCGCGCGAAACAGCGCGCTCTTTTGGGAGAGACGCGTCACTTGAAGGTTTTTCGAGAGGACGGCGGGAGTGCGGCCGTCTCCTTCCGTGGTCACGTTACGCAGCCATCCTTCGCGTTTGAAGCGCTCGACTTCATCCAGCATGCCAGAA
>DASXTY010000089.1:0-11903 GCA_036505155.1 Polyangiaceae bacterium
ACCAAAAGCTCCCCATTTCCCCGCGCCGCCACCACCTCCTGACCGTCTGAAGAAAGCGCCACCGCTGCGAAGCCAGGTTGCCGCTTGTTCTTGGAATCCCTCTCGATTTGCTCAAAAATGACACCGCCGCTGGGTATCGAGATGAGCTTTACATGATCCGGAAACGCGAGCGCCGCGGCGCTTCCATCGCGGGCCAAACCGAGGTCGGTTGCGTCGTACGAGACTGCTCGAAACGAAAGCTCGCGACCCACGCCCTTCCATACGTAGAGCGCATTGCCCGCGAGCGCTGCCAGGGTATCTCCCGCCTGCTCGACATCGCGAGGGAGTACTGAAGGCACCTCGTGAAACATCGGTAGCGGCTTCAATTGCGTCGCGGCGCCGCTCCTGTACCCGTCGGCATCCCTCTCGTACGTGCTCAACGTGAAGCCCTCCGTCAAAGCGACAACCCCTCCGCTCGCAGACCGCGCGAGGGCGGCGATTCGCTCGGGCAGGCCTTTCACGCGCGCCCAGGCGCCGGAGCTCAAATCAAGCGTGTTCGCCCCGTTTGCCGTGGCGATCACGAGCCTATCGTTGCTCGGAAATGCGAGCGCGGTCGGCGCCACCACGAGGTGAAGGAGCTGGCGCTGCTCGCGACCGGATGCAAGGTCCGACACCCGCAGCGTTCCATCCGAAGACGCCGTCACCAACGCCTGCTGGTTCGAAGTCAGCGTGGCCGCCGTAATGCCCGCAGAACGCTTCACCACAACGACCGGCTTGTCGCGCTTGCGGTGCCACAGAAGTGCCGTACCGTCGCGCGAGGTCGTGACAAAGCGTTGGTTATCGTCGAGGGGAATGATTCCATGGACGACGAAGTTACGGTGAGCGGCGATCCGCCGGAGCAAGCGACCGCTGCGCGGATCCCATAGGCGCACCCAACCTGCGTTGTCTGCCGTGTAGAGCACCTTGTCATCCCGCGAGAACGCGAGAGCCCCAACGCCGCTGGTATGCTTTCCGAGCTCGTGCACCGGGGCACCCGTGTCGGCGGCTCGAACATAAGCGAGGATGTCTTCTCCCGTCGCGAGCAGCCGCCCATCGTGCGAAAATGCGAATCCGTTCACGGGCGCGACGAAGTGTCCGACCTCGCTGCGGCTCGCGAGATCCCAAAAGCTGATGCGCCCGCCGTCACTCGCGCACGCCAACCGCGCACCATCCGGCAAGAAACTGATAGCCCTCGCGTAGGGCCACAGAACGTCCGCGCCGGGCGCAGTACTGCGACCTTCCAACTCGAACCTCCGCTCAGCCGTGCGGGTGTCGAAAAGCGTAATCGTATAGCGTCCGCTCTCGAAGTCCGAGTACGCGGCGAGACCGCCGTCCGGCGACGAAGCGATGAGCTGCGCCCTGAAGGTATTTTCAAGCGGTTGCCATCGCCTCAGCGTCCATAGATCCTTAGACGAGATTCGCAGGATCACCCCGCGTCCAATCCCGACCAGCTCACCCTCCGGCGTGTACGTGAGACTCTCGAGGGGCACGCCAAGCGGCCCCGTGAACGTCAGTCGAGCGCGTTCGCCCGTCGCTGCTTCGAACAGACGGATCGCACGCTCGAAAAGGCTGCGCGCCGAAGCGGCATCGTGAGCCGTAGCGGCGCGCATGTAGGCATCTACTGCTTCATCGAGCTGCCTGGGCTTTGGAGCAGCCGCCCTACCGTTTGCCGCAGGCTTCGCTGGTGCTCCACTGGCCAGCCCTTGCCCGCTGCGCTGCCCCGACTTCGACGCGCACGCCTGCAGACCGAGAGCCAGGGGAAGCACCCGTATGCAAAGCTTGGCGAGCTCGGACTTTGGCGTCAGCATGCACCTGCGGCTCTATTCCGGACAGACAAACGGTTACCCATTTTGTTCCGACCGGAATGTAATTGTGGTTATCGGCGAAGCGTCGCCCGTGCCGGGGCTTGAGCCTCCTGTTGATGCGCCCGGTTCGCTAGCGCGGCTTCAGCGGCATGGTGTAACATACGGCGTCGCCTTCGAGCGCGACAACCCCGTCCTGGCGCACGACGGAGGTCTGAGCTTGGTGATGGGCTTGTCCTCGCGAACTTCGGTGATCTCGACCACGCTCCTTCGAGCGCCCCGCTCCCACATCCCCGGAAATCGACCCCCCTAAATCGACCTCAAAATCGAGATTTGCCTACCTGGATATTCTCAATGCTCTAGGCGTCGATTTCGTTCAGCGGTCAGACGAAATCGAGCTCCGCAGTCCGCGGCGAGTCGTGTTCCGCATTCACGCTTGCGCGGTTCGCGCCGTCGTAGGCTTCACCTCAATTGCAATCTTCGCCGATGAATGCGCTCGCTGGGAGGACCGCGAGACGTACGCAAACCCACCGGAGCAGGTTGTCGGCACACTCGCCCCGTCATTGGCGACGCAACCATTTGGCTTCATGGTTTTGAGCTCGTCACCCTGGACCGTGAGCGATTACCACGCGGAATGTTTCGCAATCGGAGACAACGAATACCAGCTGACCTCATTTGCTTCGACCTGGGCGGCAAATCCCACGCTCTCGGAGGAAGACACTCGGGCGCTAGAGCCGCATGAGCCGACGTGGGCGAGAGAATATGCCGCGGTCCAGCCCTACTCGCGTCCGCGCCGTTTACGAAGGGTGCACGCCACGCCCGATCCCTAGGACCCCTGGAGTCAGTCGACGAAAGCTCAGCGGGCTACGGACGAAACCTGTGCAATCGCGCCCGCCAATAGCTCTGCGCTCGTTTTTACCTCCGCGGCAGACAAATCCAAATGGGTTACGGCGCGCACCGTGCGCGGGCCCGTGGCGCTAAGCAAAACGCCGAACCCTTTGGCTGCCATAGCGACGGCCTGAGCAATGTCGCTCTCGAAGCGAATGTTCACGATGTTGGTCTCCACGGTTTGCAGATCCACGGTTGCTCCGGGCGCCGCTCCAGCTATTTCCGCGAGTATGCGCGCGTTCCGGTGATCTTCGGCGAGGCGCTCTCTATTGTGCTCCAGCGCATACAATGCTGCTGCTGCCAAAACGCCGCTCTGGCGCATGGCGCCGCCCAACATGCGGCGGTAGCGGCGCGCTTCGAGAATCCTTTCCGAAGAAGCTGCGAGGGCCGATCCCACCGGCGCGCCCAGCCCCTTGGAAAAGCAAACGCTCACCGTGTCGAATCCAGCAGCAATTTTTGCCGGTCGCATACCGGAGGCGATAGCGGCGTTCCAAATGCGCGCCCCATCCAAATGGCACAGGAGACCATGGGCTTGCGCGCGGGTCATGATCCGCGCCATCGCTGGGAGCGGAAAGACGCGACCCCCCGAGCGGTTATGGGTATTTTCCAGAGCGACGACCGATGTGCGCGGCGAGTAATCCGCACGCGGCTTGATGACCGCCTCGAGCTCGACGTCGTCGAACAGTCCGCCCGCACCCGCGACGACGAATTGGACGCCGCTCAGAGCGGCTCCCGCACCGGCTTCGTACCACGCGACGTGCGCCCCCTCGCCGATCACGACCTCGTCTCCGGGACGCGACAGAAGCTTTAGCGCGAGCTGATTGCCCATGGTGCCGGATGGCACGAACAGGGCGCGCTCTTTGCCGAGCAGCTCTGCGGTCCACTCTTCGAGCCGTATGACGGTGGGATCTTCGCCGTACACATCGTCTCCCACCTCCGCCCGAGCCATGGCTTGCCGCATCTCGAGCGAAGGCTTGGTAACGGTATCGGAGCGCAAGTCAAACTGCGCCATCACGGTGTTGGTGTTGGTAGGCAGAGCACCAGGAGAGCGCCACTTACCCCTCTTCTTCGTCTTCGACGTCCCACTTCATCAAAGCGCCGATGGTAATGCTGGAGGCGCATTTTTCGCAGAGCGGCGGTTCCTCGAAGCGCACCTCTTCCCCTCGAGTCCATAAAAGCAGCCCCGCTCCCTGCGGTTCGCCTTCGAATTCGCGGCCGCAATGGTCACACGTAAACTTGCGTGCGGGGGGTGCCTCGTCCTCGTCTGAGAGGCGGCCGGCGGGCATCACGCAAACATCGTTCGGCTGCTGGCTTCGCATCGGTGACAAACCTATTATAGCGCCGTCACGGGCATCTTGATGCTAAAACGGGGCGAATTACTTTCCAGCGCATGTCCGACCTCACCAGCGACCTGGCTTCACTGAAAATCGCCCGCGACCGGGGTCGGCCCCGCAATACCCTAAGTTATTTGGCCATCGGCCTGGGCCTGGCAATTGCCGCGCTGGTATTTTATCTCTTCGGCGCGCCGTACCTACAGGCCAAGATATTCAAAACCCCGGTGCAAGTCACTGAAATCGCAGTGGTTTCTCCGGCGCAGGCTTCCGTGGAGCTCACCGCAGCCGGCTACGTCGTGCCGGAGACCATCTCCAACATCGCGGTAAAGGTGCCGGGGCGGGTGGCGAAGGTATTCATCACCCGCGGCAGCAGCGTGAAAGCGGGCGACGTATTGTTCGAGCTGGATCTCAGCGACCAAAAAGCCTCGATCGCGACGGCAGCAAGTCGGGTGGCCGTGGCTCAGGCGCATGGGCAAACTGCGCGTGCCAACCTCGCGGAAGCTAAAATGCAAGCGGAGCGGGAAGCAATGCTCGCCGCGGAAGGGGTCTCGCCCAAAAGCAAAGCCCAAGATCTGCAGGCGCGGCTTGGCCCACTAGAGGCTCAAGTCAAAGCTGCCGACGCCGAGGTGCACGCCAGCGAGTCGGAGGTCCAAGCACTGCGTGTGAACATGGACAACTTCAAGATCACCACGCCCATCGCCGGCACCGTGCTGAACAAGCCGCCGGAAATCGGAGAATTCGTCGGGCCCCAGCCGGCCGGCGTCGCCGTGGATATGGGCGGCGTGCAAGTTGCTGACCTTGCGACCTTAATGGTGGAAACCGATGTTCCGGAGCAGCGCCTGTATTTGGTGAAGGTCAACGGCCCGGCCGAAATCACACTGGACGCATTCCCGGGTAAGCGCTATCGGGGCAAAGTGCTCGAGATTGAGCCACGCGTCAATCGGTCGAAAGCCACGGTTACCGTGAAAACCGGTTTTGTCGATGCCGCCGAACGCGCTCTACCGGACATGGCGGCGCGAGTGAGCTTTTTGACCAGCGCGCTCGACGCAGAGGCCATCAAGCAGCCGCCGAAAACCATCGTGCCCGGAGCCGCCATCACCGATCGCGGGGGAGCCAAGGTGCTGTTCGCGGTCGAAAACGATCGGGTCAGAATGACTCCGGTCACCCTGGGTCCCGCATTCGGCACCGGTTTCGAGCTGGTGAAGGGTCCGCCTGGCGGAACCCGCGTGGTCAAAGGTCCTGGGCCCGAGCTTACCGACGGGCAGCGTATCAAGCAGCAGAGTGAGCCATGAACGATTCACAAACGGAACCAACTGGCCAGCGCGGAAAGAGCGCCAACGGCTCTCCCATGGTTGCGCTTCAAGGCGTCAGCAAAACGTTTTGGCGTGGCAAGGAGCGGGTTGACGTGCTCAGGGGTCTCGACTTGACCATCGCTGACCAGGCGTTCGAAGCTCTCATGGGGCCCTCCGGGTCTGGCAAAACTACGCTGCTCAATCTGATCGCAGGCCTCGACCGGCCGAGCGAGGGAAAGATTCAGGTAGCGGGGGCGGATTTGAACCAAATGAGCGACGCGGCTCGTACCCGTTGGCGCGCGAGAACCATCGGGTTCGTGTTTCAGACCTACAACTTGATGCCGGTGCTCACCGCCCTGGAAAATGTGGAGTTGCCGTTGATCCTCACGGATCTCACTTCGAGCGAACGGCGAAAGCGCGCCCAAACCGCCCTGAAAATCGTGGGTCTCGAAGAGCGCGTCGACCATTATCCGCGACAGCTCTCGGGGGGGCAGGAGCAACGGGTCGCGATTGCGCGCGCCATCGTTTCCGACCCCCAGATCATCGTTGCGGACGAACCCACCGGTGACCTCGATCGCGAAAATGCCACCGACGTATTGAACCTGCTCGCCAAGCTGAACCAGGAATTCAATAAGACCATCATCATGGTGACCCACGATCCCCACGCCGCCGAGCGCGCTAACATCATTCGACGGCTGGACAAGGGGGCGCTCGAGTGAATCTCGCCACCCTGGCGGTCAAAAACGTTTGGCGGAACAAGCTCCGGGCGGCGTTGACCATGGTGGGTGTAGCGATTGCGCTAGTGGCCTTCATTTTGCTGCGCACCGTGATCAATGCCTGGATGGCAGGCATCGACTACGCGGCCAAAGACCGGTTGGGGACGCGCCACAAGATCAGTTTCATCATGCCGCTCCCGCTGCATTACGTGGAGGAAATCAAGCAGGTGCCGGGCGTGAACGGGGTGGCGCTGGCGCAGTGGTTCGGAGGAAAAGACCCCAATAACGAGAGCTCCTTTTTCGCGACCATCGCCGTGGAGCCGAGTTCCATTCTGGACGTGTATCCAGAACTTCTGGTGAAACCGGAAGAAAAGCAGGCCTGGATTCAGAACAAGCGCGGGGCGCTCATCGGAGACGCGCTGGCCAAGCAAACCCACTGGAAGCCCGGAGACCGAGTGACCCTGCGCGGCACCATTTACCCCGGTAACTGGGAGTTCGAAATATCGGGAATCTATCGCGCCGCGCGCCCTTCGGTGGATCGCACGACGTTCTGGTTTCACTGGGACTACCTGAACGACACTGTCGAGGCGCGCCGCAAGGACAAAGTGGGCTGGATCGTAAGTCGCATCGACAATCCGGGGCGCGCCGCCGAGATTGCGAGGGCGATTGACGCCAAGTTCGAGGAGCGCGATGCGCAGACGCTGAGCATGAGCGAAAAGGCGCTCAACGTTTCATTTTTGGGCATGGTTTCCGCCGTGCTGAAGGCGATCGACGTGGTCTCGGTGGTGATCCTGGTGATCATGGGCTTGATCCTGGGGAACACCATCTCCATGGGCGTGAGAGAGCGTACACATGAATACGGTGCACTTCGCGCCATCGGCTTCTTACCGCGGCACATTGCCCTGTTCGTGCTGGGTGAAGCGGTCGCGATCGGATTCCTGAGTGGCGTGCTCGGTCTGCTCATCGGCTATCCGTTTGTTGAGCAAGGCTTGGGTCGCTACCTAGAGGAAAACATGGCCGGATTTTTTCCGTATTTTCGAATTGCGCCGGCCACCGCCTTGCTGGCGCTGGCGCTAGCGGTGCTTCTGGGTGTGGTCGCAGCGGCAATCCCGGCTTATCGCGCCGCGCGTCTCAACGTCGTCGATTCTCTGCGCCGGGTCGGCTAGGGCTAATAGTGTCCCGCCCGCCCACCCCCACCGTATTCCTCCTCGAGGGGCTCACCGCCCCTCGAGCTCCCCGACGCGATTCGCTTTGCTCATCGCGGGCTCGCATTCGCTCGCGTAGCCCGTGCGGTGGGGCCCAGCGGCGGCAAAGGCCACCCGCGTCGGATCAACGAGTGGGAGAATCAAAAGTTCAGCACGCCTCGGAGCGCGTTCCACATTCCGCGAACTCGAACGAAGCGCTCCTCGGCGTTGATCGCAAGCGCCTGATGTACCCAATCGTCGATCCCAGCCGGCAGGTCTGGCCGTAGCTCGCGCAAGCTCGGCCGTTCGCTGCTGGTCGCCAACATCAGCATTTGTCCCAAATCCTGGGCGTAAAACGGAGGGCGGCCTGCAAGCGCCCGAAATATCAGCGCGCCCAGGGCGTAGATATCCACTCGGTGGTCCGGCGGCTTGCCCATCCACGTCTCCGGGGCGATGTAGCTCGGCGAGCCGGCAACGAAGCCGGCCGCAGTCACGCTCGGCATGCGCGTGAACTTGGCGAAACCGAAGTCCAACAGGCGGACCCCCGGACGCGGTCCCCCGAGCACGATGAAGATATTGCCCGGCTTCAGGTCTCGGTGGACGATGCCCTGGGCGTGTGCGACCTCCAGCGTGTCCACGATGGGCCCGAAGATTTCTGGCAGCGCTGCGGCCCGCAGCCTGCGCCCGGAGCCTTCGATGTTCTCCTGCAGGAACTGTTCCAGATCCTTTCCTTGCAGAAGCTCCATCACCAGGCAAAGCGCCCCGTCGCTGGTCCATTTTTGATCGAGCACGCGCACGGCTGCGGTGCCCGAAAGTGAGGCCATGGCGTCTCGCTCGCGAAACATCCGCTCGTGCCAGCTCGGATCTCCGGCAAAAGCCTGAGCCAGAACTTTGACAGCGACTTCGTCGTTGTCGCGCAAGTCTCGCGCCCGATACACAGACCCCTGACCGCCGTTACCTAGCAGGTGCTGGAGCTGATAACGTTCGCCGATAACTTCACCGGATCTGGTCTCTGCCGGACGCACGAAACCTCACGTTGTGGCACTTTGAAGCCGAATGGCCACGCAGGGTGCAATATTTTACCCCATTCGCCGAGGACGGCAGACTTTTTTTCAGGACCACGCCGAGCCGGAAGCGCCCAGCCGCACCGATGACGGTCCCGCGCGTTGACCCCCGGGGAACCCGGTGTACGATGGAACGTGTCTTCGAACTACTCAAAGACGCTGGTCACGCTCCCGTCCGAGCGACCGAAGGGGGGACAGCCATGCCTGGTGGTCATTAAGGGGGCTCAGCTCGGCCGCCGCATCGACCTGGGCGAAAACGCGGTCGAAATAGGGCGGAGCGAGGAGTGCGCCATCAGCATCGACAGCGAGCTCGTGAGCCGGCGGCACGCGATCGTGCAGCGAATCGCAGAGCGGTACACGATTGCCGATCTGAAGTCCACTAACGGCACGTTCGTCAACGGGGAGCGCGTCAGCGCTCACGCGCTCCAGGACGGGGACAAGATCAGCGTGGGCAAGACCGTTCTCAAATATACGGAAAGCAATGTGGAGCTCCAGTACCACGAGCAGCTGCATCAGATGGTGCGAATCGACCCGCTGACCGGCGCCTACAACAAGCGCTACTTCGACGAGTCGTTGGCCCATGCCTTGTCGCGACATCCGACTTTTTCGCTGGTCCTCCTGGATGTAGACCATTTCAAGAAGATCAACGACACGCACGGGCACGCTGCCGGTGATCACGTGCTCAAACGAGTCTGTGAAGCGGTGCGCCAAGCGCTCCGTGGAGGCGAGTCTCTGGCTCGCATTGGCGGCGAAGAATTCGCGTTTCTCGTGCCCGGAGCCTCTCGCGACGCCGCGCGGGAACGAGCCGAGGAGGCTCGCCAGCTGGTCGAGTCCGGCGAATTCGCCTTTGCGGACAAGCCCATCGCAGTCACCGTGAGCCTAGGGGTGGCAGAGCACTCGGATCCGAACGAGTCCGCTGCGGAGCTTTACCACCGGGCGGACTCGTTACTCTACGAGGCAAAACGTTCCGGCCGAAATCGAGTTTGCTGATCAAGCCAGAAACAGCTCTAAACTTCCACTTGGGCTATCCGGTCTTCACCGGAATCTTCTTGGGCTTGAACGACTCGGATTTCTTCAGGTGAAGGCGCAGCACCCCATGCTTCAACTCCGCGTGGATATTGTCGGGATCGATGCGCTGGTCGAGCTCGAATGCCCGGGTGAAAACCACCGCATGGTTTTCCTGTCGCCCTTCGATGCGGAGCTCCGGCGGGTCGAAGCGCACGCTCAATCCGTCGGGGTCCACTCCCGGTAAATCGGCGAGCAGCAAAAGCTCCTGGTCGTTCTCATAAATATCGACCCGCGGCGTGGCATTCGTCGAGCCGTTGGCTTTGGTCCTTTCGACCGCGTGAGACTGCTTTTGGATCTCTTGTTGGGCCATACAATTCTCTCCTTTCCGTCAGTGGCGCTGGATTAGCTCGCCTTGACCGTAATTTGCTTGGGTTGGGCCTCAGCCGCCTTGGGCAGCCTGAGCGAGAGGACCCCGTTTTTCATGGTGGCCTCAGCCCTTTCGGCGTCGATCCGGCAGGGCAAAGTAATGCTGCGCGCGAACTCGACCGCGGGTCGTTCCCTGCGGTGCACCGAGTACCCGCCGGGGACTTCGTCTTTGCGCGTCCCGCGAACGGTCAGCGTGTCGGCGGTGACGGTAACGTCCAGTTCTTTCTCCGTCACTCCGGGGAGCTCCGCTTGCAAGAGCAGCCACTTGCCCTCATCGTTCAGCTCTAGGCGTGGCCAGAGGCCCGCTTGCCATCGCGCCGGGACGCCTTCGCGCTCGAAATCGCTTAATAGGCTGTCCATCTCCCGGCGAAGTTCATCTAGACCGGCAAATGGGCGGCCGAATCGACCCAATCCGAGGTCGTCCCAGTCCCGCCATTCTTTCCATCGTGCTAGCATGATAATGACTCCTTTTTCGTGTTCTTCTGGTTGTGTGTGGATATGAACGACAGCCGCGGCTCGCTAATCCCAGAACGCGCACGAACGGCGTAATGCCAATTACGCCTCAGCCGTCCGCCGAGCTGTGGCCCTAGTAGCCTTGGCTATCCCTTCCCTCTGACGGCGTCCAATTTGCGCACGGTCTCGCAGGTTGACAAGGGCCCACCCACCAGTCTGCTTTCCCGGCGCTGCGGGCAGACGACCAGATTTTTCAAATAGACTGAACGGGCGATGACGAGCTGCCGGGAGCTATTGACACGCTACAGACGCGCCGAATGTCGAGTCGCCTGGCTCGGAGCCGGAGGGTTCGTGCTCTTGATGACCGGGGCTATAGCCTATTACCCGGGTGGGAATTGGTTCGACCCAAAAGCGGCCGGCCACCGATTCTGGGCCAATTTTTGGTGCGATCTATTGCACCGAACGGCTCTCAATGGCGCGCTCAACCCGGTCGGTTCCGAGCTGGCTCTGGCGGGGATGTTCAGCATGGCAGCGGGCCTCGTCGGTTTCTGGCTGGCGATGCCGGAGTTGTTCAACTCCGAACGCCGGTTGGCCGGCGCGGTCCGGGCGCTGGGAGTGCTGAGCAGCCTTGGACTTTTGGCCGTCGTGTTGTTGCCGTCCGACAGATTTGCTTTTCTTCACGGGTTGCTGGTCACCGTTTCCGGCCCAACCGGCATCGCCGGCGCAATTTTCGGCGTGATCGGGACTTTTCGATCCCGAGCACCTCGGCACATCTTCGCGCTCGGCGCGGCGATGCTTCTGTTCGCCAGCACAGTGATGATCCAGTACGCCCGCCAGTTTTGGTTCCATGTAGCACCCAACACCTGGCTCCCCGCCTTACAGAAAATCACCACGCTGCTTTTGCTGGCGTGGATTTTGACTGCGACCTTCGAAGTCCACAAGGGTCAAGGCGGCGGACGCTGATGGCACGAGCCGGAAAACATCCGTTGGAACGCTGCTGGTGGGCCGGCGACGAGCCCTTATATGTGGATTACCATGACCGGGAATGGGGCGTTCCGGTATTCGATGACCGGCGGCTCTTCGAGTTTCTGTTGCTCGAAGGCGCTCAAGCCGGTCTCAGCTGGATCACCATCCTGCGGAAGCGCAACGCCTACGCCAGCGCCTTCAGCCACTTCAATCCAAAAAAAGTCGCGCGCTTCGACCGAGCTCGGATCCAGGGGCTGCTTCAGAATCCAGGAATCGTGCGAAACCGCCTCAAAATCGAGTCGGCAGTAAAAAACGCGTGCGCGTTCCTGGAAGTGCAATCCGAGTTCGGCAGTTTTTCGAATTACCAGTGGGCGTTCGTCAACGGGCGGCCCATAACCAACGCTTGGCGGGACCGGTCAGAAATACCCGCGCGCACACCGCTCTCCGATGCCATGAGCAAGGATTTGAAAAAACGCGGATTTTCATTCGTCGGTTCCACCATCATCTATGCCCACATGCAAGCCGTGGGCATGGTCAACGACCATCTGACCAGTTGCTTTCGCTATCGCGAAGTTTCCAAGATGCGCGTCTTCAAACCTGATTGAGTGTTGAGAGTTCGACCAACGAATGACGACGCCCGGTGGAGCTTGCCGAGCGACCGCGGCGGCCTCCAAGTCCTTGATTTTACACACTAAATTAGACCATGGTGCCTTTTTAGGTTGGTTCAGTTATACTTCGATTTTGGCTATGCG
>DASXTY010000090.1:0-5368 GCA_036505155.1 Polyangiaceae bacterium
CGGCTGGGATTCACGGTGCCACCGTGGTGCGGAGCGCCTCGATGCCGGGCAGTTTTTTTCCTTCCAGGAGCTCGAGCGAAGCGCCGCCGCCGGTTGAGATGTGCCCGATTTTTTCGGTCACCTCGGCTCCCGCCTGGTTCACGGCAGCAACGCTGTCGCCTCCGCCCACTACAGTGAACCCTTCGCAACGGGCGAGCGCCAGCGCAATGCCACGGGTCCCGGGGGCAAATGCGGCGTTTTCGAATAACCCCATCGGGCCATTCCAGAAAACGGTTCGTGCGCCCTCGATTTCCACTGCAAATGCTGCGACCGTATCCGAACCGATATCCAATGCGAGCTTGCCTTCCGGGACGGCGGTTGCGCTCACCGTGTGGCCCTCGCCGGCTTGCAGACTTGATGCGACCACCACGTCGGTCGGCAAAAGCACGCGCACCCTGCGCTCCTCTGCCCTTTGGAGCAGCGTCCTGCCCCTCGCGAGCCAGTCCGTTTCCACCTTCGACGCGCCCATCTTTGCGCCGCGAGCCGCGAGCAAGGTGTTGGCCATGGCGCCTCCGATGCACAAGACGTCGCACTTGGCGAGCAACGCTTCGATGACGCCGATTTTGTCGGCCACCTTGGCGCCGCCCAGGATGGCTACGAAGGGCCGGTCGGGCGCCCCGGTGATACGGGAGAGCGCGGCGATTTCGTCGCGCACCAGATAACCCATCCCTCGCTCACGCATCAGGCGCGGCAGCGCATCCACCGAGGCGTGCGCGCGGTGCGACGACCCGAACGCGTCGTTCACGTAGACGTCGCACAGCCCGGCGAGCTCGCGGGCAAAACCCTCGTCATTTTGCTCTTCTTCCGGATGAAAGCGAAGATTTTCGAGCAGGGCTACCTGCCCCTCGTGCAAGTCCATCACCACTTTTTTGGCCGCATCGCCGATGCAATCATCGGGTAGGAGGACGTCCCAACCGGTGAGCTCGTTCAGGCGCGCGGCGGCGGGCTCGAGGCTCAGTTCCGGCACTGGCTTGCCCTGGGGCCGACCCAAATGGGAGGCGAGGATCACGCGCGCGCCTTGGTCGACTGCATATTTGAGGGTCTTGAGCGACGCGCGAATGCGTTCGTCATCGGTGACCTGGTTGGTCCGCTTGTCGAGCGGAACGTTGAAGTCGACCCGGATGAAAACTCGCCGGCTTTCGAGCTTCAGCTCTTCGACGGAGCGAATACCTTCGAGCGTGGTCATGAGAGTTGGCGGGTTGCTGATCCCGGATCAGAGGCGGCCGCCCACCAGAAGTGCCAAGTCCACCATCCGGTTGGCAAATCCCCATTCGTTGTCGTACCAGGAAAACACTTTGGCGAAGTTATCTCCGAGCAGCCGGGTCTGAGTGGCATCGAAGATGCTGGACCCCGGATGCCCGATGAAATCCGCTGAAACCAGCTCTTCCTCCGTATAATAAAGATAGCCCTTGAGCGGCGGGCTCTCGGAGGCACTTTTCATGGCTTGATGGATGCTTTCCAAGCTGACCGGCTTGGTGGTGGTCACCGTCAGATCCACCAGCGACACGTCTTGCGTGGGTACGCGAATGGCAACGCCGTCGAACTTGCCTTTGAGCTCCGGAATGACTTCACTGAGCGCCTTGGCGGCGCCGGTCGAGCTCGGGATCATGCTCACCGCAGCCGCGCGCGAGCGTCGCAGATCTCCTTTTCGGTGCGGGAGGTCCAATAAGTTCTGATCGTTGGTGTAAGAATGCACGGTGGTCATCAAGCCCCGTTCAATGCCGAAACTATCGAGCAGCACCTTGGCAATGGGCGCAAGGCAATTGGTGGTGCACGACCCATTGGAGATCACGTGGTGCTTGGAAGGATCGTACTTTTCGTGATTGACCCCCATGACCAGCGTGATGTCGTGGTTCTTTGCGGGCGCGCTGATGATCACTTTTTTTGCTCCCGCCTCGAGGTGCACCGCCGCCTGAGCTCTATCGGTAAATAGACCGGTACATTCGAGCACCACGTCGACCCCGGTGTTCTTCCAGGGGAGCTCGCGGGGATCGCGGAGCGCGGTAGCCTGAATGTCTTTACCCCCGACCACCAGGGCTTTTTCGGTATTCCCCACGGATGCCGCGGTGAAATTGCCGTGGATGGAGTCGTATCGAAGCAGGTGCGCGAGGGTTTTGGTATCGGTGAGGTCGTTGATGAGGACCACGTCCAGGCCCTCCACCTTTCGCTCGATCATGGCCCTGAGAACACAGCGCCCGATGCGGCCAAAACCGTTGATGCCAATCTTGGTTGTCATGCTGACTCCTGGCGGATAGCCCGCCCTTTCAAAGGCCGCTAGCCTGGCGGTGCTTCGACCGGGTCGATCCGGCTGGCGGGCCGGGGAAACCTACTGGGGCGGACGCACCGGGTCAAGCGCCAGGCTCTCGCCTTTCAACTCTCGACTCTCGACTCAAGCCACGAACGACCCCAGCCCCCGAAATCGCCGATAGCGGTCGGCCCGAAGCTCGTCGCGCCCGAGACCGCTGAGCGAAACGAGCGCTTCGTACAGGAATCGGTCCAGCCGTCGCGCGGAGTCGTCGTGATCTTGGTGGGCGCCTCCGGGCGGCTCGTCGACAATCGCATCGACGGCACCTAGTTCGAGTAGATCCGGGGCGGTGATCTTCAGCCGCTCTGCGGCTTCTGCCGCGCGCTCGCCGCTTTTCCACAAGATCGCCGCGCACCCCTCGGGCGAGATCACCGAGTAATAACTGAACTCGAGCACCATCACCCGGTTTCCAACGCCGAGCGCTAGCGCTCCTCCGGAGCCGCCCTCGCCGATGATAGTGGTGACGATCGGTACGCCCACCCGAGACATCACCTCGAGCGCCGCCGCGATGGCTTCACTCTGCCCGCGCTCCTCGGCGCCAATGCCGGGAAAGGCGCCGGGAGTGTCGATAAAAGTCAGAATGGGCAGATCGAATCGGTCGGCGAGCTCGTACATTCGAATGGCCTTGCGGTAACCTTCAGGGTTGGGCATGCCGAAGTTGCGCTGCATGTTCTCCTTGGTGGAACGACCCTTTTGATGACCCACCACCACCACGCTGCGCCCGTGATAACGTCCGATGCCCGCCACGATGGAGGGGTCATCGGCAAAGCGCCGGTCGCCTCTGAGCTCCACCCAGTCCTGGAATAAGCGCTGAACGTAGTCGAGCGTGTACGGCCGCGCCGGGTGACGAGATAGCTGCACCTTTTGCATCGGAGACAACTTCGCGAAGAGCTCCCGCGCCAGCCGATGCGCTTTGTCTTCGAGGCGTTTGAGCTCCGGAGCCAGCCGCGCGTCTTCTCGAGCCAGCTCCTTGAGTTCGCGCACCCGCGCAACCAACTCCACGACTGGGCGCTCGAACGCGAACACGTGAGCCATCGGCGTCTTTTTTGTCCATGTCGGAGCGCGCGTCGAGTGTTGCGTGAACGGCTTCTGACGCGCTGCGCCAGTTTGCGCGTTTCTTAGTCTCACGCGCTGCTTTTCAGAGCTCGCTATCCGGTTGAACCAGTTGAACTCTGCGCTCAGCTGCTGCCGACGGCTGCCGGCATCTGCACCGGTTTGATGGGTCGCTTGACGTTGAACACGCGAAACGGCTTTTCCTTACCCTTGAGCTGCGCCGGCGGGAGCTCATCCCACTCGAACCGGTTTTGCAGCCGGTTCAAAGTGGCTTCGCTCACGAGGATTTGGCCGGAAGCTGCGATACCGCACAGTCGAGCACTGGTGTTCGCCGTGTCGCCGATCACCGTGTAAGAGAGCGCTTTGGAGCTGCCGATGTAGCCGGCAACTACCTGCCCGGTATCGATTCCGATGCCAACCCCCAAAGGTGGAACGCCCGCCTCCATGCGCTTGCGATTGAAGCGACCGAGGCCTTCCATTTGTTCGATGGCGCACGAGACCGAACGCATCGCGTCGTCCGGGTGAGCCACCGGAGCGCCCCAGAGCGCCATGATTCCGTCGCCCATGAACTTGTCCAGGGTGCCCTCGAACTTGAACAAGGTCTCCACCATCTGCTCGAAATATTCGTTGAGCATTTCGACGATAATTTCCGGCTGAGCGCCCTCGCTCATACGGGTGAATCCGCGAATGTCGGAATTGAAAATGGTGCATTCCTGAACCAGCTGCCCGCCCTTTTTGACCTCGAGCTCGCCGCTCAAGACTCTTTTAGCGATGTTGGGCGAAAGCAAGCGGCTGAAGCGTTCGCGATTGACGATCTCCTGCTCGATCTTTTTACCCAGGATGTTGATCTCGATGAACATCGCCGCCTGGGCGGCAATCGAGGTAACGATCTCCAGGTCTTTGGGTTGAAACTGCGCGAGGGTCTCGCTGTCCAGCCACAAGACGCCCAGGATCTCGTGGTTATGGAGCAGCGGCGCCACGATGGCCGAGCTGATCCGGTTCAGGATCATGCTCTTGCCTTTGGAGGCCGCAAAGTCCATCGCCGCATCGTGCGTGAGCACGGTGGCTCGCTCCTGAATCACGTGGTCCATGATGGTGGAGGAGACGGAAATCGGCTGATCGCTACCGTCGCGGCGCAAGCTCGCGCCCGCAACCCGCTCCCCGGTTTGATCCATCAGGAAAATGCAGCCACGATCGGCGCGCACGAATTTGAAAATGGTGAGCAAGATCCTATTGAGCAGGTTCGGCAAGTCGCGCTCCGAGGCAATTTCGCGCGAAAGCTCGTAGGACAGGCGCAGCCGTTCGTAGTCCGCCGAAAGCTGTGGAGCGTTGGAGGCGAGCTGGTCGTAAGGCAAAAAGCCTTTTTGAGTGGCCGCAATCTGCGTGCCGATGGAGCGCTTCGTGTCCGTCACGTCGACACGCGTCGCGTTGAGCGGCTGCAAGCTTCCGGTGGTGGGGTCCAGTGGAATGGGAACCCCGGCTCGAATCACTCCCGCCATGGGAGCCGTGGTAAACCCTGTCGCCGCTTGGGGGGCGGCTGGACTGAGCCTCGGCGCCTGGGCGGGCTGCCAGGTTGCGGATGCTGCTTCCGGCGCCGCCGCTGGAACAGCCGCGCCGACGACGGGCGCCAGGGGTGAAGACCCGTCGTCGAAACGGGCGCGCGTGGTTCCGAGCGCTATGTCGTCGCCGTGGTTCAGCTTGCGCTCGCCGACGACGCGCTCTCCGTTGACATATGTACCGTTGAGACTCCCGAGATCGCGCAGAACAAAGGTCTCGCCACGTTTCTCGATGGTGCAGTGCTCTTTGGAAACAATTTTATCCAGCAGCTGAATGCTGTTCGACGGATGCCGGCCGAGGGAATTATGAGCGCGGAGGTCCACCGTTTGCTGCCCCTCGGCAGTTGCGAGCACGATTCGCGCCATGGCTTTCCGAAGGCTACCGTCCGGGCCGCGGCTCGACAAGCCGAAGTGG
>DASXTY010000091.1:0-6958 GCA_036505155.1 Polyangiaceae bacterium
GAAATTCTCCATGAATCTCATGGCGGCCCGCCGACACCCTCAGCACCGGTTGCTCGCCCGATTGGAGAACCGTCGCCGGCGCAACTCCGAGTCTCACATCTCGTGGCCAGATGCGCTCAGATCCCGGAAGCGCGATGTCCATCTCGCGCTCTGCGAACACTCGAAGCGCGAACTTGCCTCCCCGGTCGCCGAGCTCAAGATCGAGCTCGCCTGGCCATGCACAAACGCGACGCTCATCGATCTTAGTACAGACCTCTTCGCCCAAGTCATCGAGCACCCAGGGGATCCACGGAGCGAGCTCCGGGGGAACGCTCTTTGGCACGGGCGGAGCCGGCATTGCGAGTCGCGGAAGGAGCAGCGCCCAGGCCAGCATCATCCAAAAGGATTTCGGCACACACCCTTTTACCCAAGAAAAAGCAGCGTGAGGAGCCGGTGTCGGCGCCAAGCGCGCCGCTTACCACGAAGCCCGGCTGAAACAGCGCTACTCGCACCCCAAAGTCATCCGAACCGGCGACCTTCCCACCAAGGGCGGGCCCATGTATATCCCAACCATAAGGATATCCGGCGGTCGCTCAAGATGGAGCTTTGCCCTCGCACGCGCTGGTTTACCATATCGTGCCTAGTTGCGGAGTGCAGCATCGCCGCTGGCTGCGGTGCGCGAACCGGCTTGAGCGTCGGTCGCGTCTCAAGGGACGCCGGGCTGGACGTCGAGCGCGGAACTGACGCTAAACCGGACGCGCCGGTAAATCCCACTGGCTGTATACCTGTGGACCCAGGTTGCACGGAGGCCGAGCTTTGCGGTAACGGCATGGATGACAACTGTAACGGCCGGGCCGACGAGGACTGCCCCTGCGAGCCGGGTGCGGTAGAGGCGTGTTTTCCCGCCCCTCCGGGCAATCGGGGAGTGGGAGTGTGTACAGACGGGACCCAGACCTGCATGGGGACCCACACTTGGGGACAATGCGTGGGGGCCATCGTGCCGCGCCAGGACGTTTGTAACGGCGCTGACAACCTGTGCAACGGGTGCTCCGAGCGACAGGATTGCGCCATCAGTTGCCCCAGCCCCGGCGATCCGCGGGTGCCGGACGGTGTGCCTTTTCAGGACTATTTTCTTCGGGGTGGCGATTTTTTCCAGGGGCGCGTGCAAACCTGGCGTTGGTCCGTATCGGGTGGACCGTGCGATGCCATCTCCTCGAACTTGCGGAGCTTCGACCTCCTCGATAGCACCGCCGCGGATGCAACCCTCCGCCCGCGACTCTCAGGCGATTACACCACTAGGCTCGAGGTCACGACCGCTCAGGGCAGTCAATTTTCCTGTGAATGGATCGTGCACGTGCGAGGGCCGGGGCTCCGGGTAGAAATGTGTTACCCCGAGAGCGACTATCAGGATCTGGATCTATATTTACACAAGCCCGGAAGCACTGCACCATGGTATCCAGGTCTGGATGCCTATCACCCTACCCCCGACGCCTGCGGTTGGCATAATTGCGAGGCTACGATTCGTGGGGAAGACTACCGGGGCAACCTCGTCCCACGCGCCGACTGGGGGTACCCATCGAGCGCGCTCTCGGAGTGCGTGAACGGCCCCCAGGGTTCCCAGTGGAAGGCACTCGGTTATTGTGCAAACCCGAGGCTCGACATCGACAACAATCAGACTCAAGGGTCCGGGTTGCCGGAAAACATTAACGTGGACGTTCCCCGAGATCGCGAGATGTTCCGGATCATGGTGCACAACTTCGACGGTACGGTGGCGCGGCCGCTGGTCAACGTCTATTGCGGAGGAACGCGCACCGCAACGTATGGCGCGGCGCCCGACGAGGTGCCGGGTTTCCAGGGTGCATCCGGTTACTTCAAGGTGGGCGCGATGTGGCGGGTCGCCGACGTTACGGTTCATGTTCAGGGAGCCGAAACAACCGGGTGTGACGTGACGGCCCTCCACCCGCCGGGAACCGGCACTGGATACGACGTCACGTATTCGGATCCGAGGTACTGAGGATCGGGGCGGTTGGCCCCTTGAATGAACCGAGGTTATGATAGGGGCAAATGGGCCTCATCATCGTCGAAGCAGAATTGTCCTGGCGAAGAAAAGTCCGGGCTCGAATGGTGGTCGACACCGGTGCGACGCACTCTGTTCTGCCTGAAGAGCTGGCGCGCCGACTCGGGGTATCCAAATCGCCACGGCGGGTTCGCGTAACGCTTGCCGACGGCAGGAAGAAAGCGATGCATTTCGGTACAGTGCTGGTCCGACTGGCAGGACGGGAGGCCGGAGACACGGTTCTCATCGGCCCGCGCGGGACCGACCCGCTGCTCGGTGTGGAAGCGCTGGAAGCGCTCGGACTGAGCGTCGATCCGCGCTCGGGCAAGCTCAAGAAAACTCGATCGCATGGCGCGCTGCTGACCGGTTTGAGTCGGCAGTTGCTGCGAAACGTCGCATAGCGAACGGCGCATCATGGGCGAGCTCGGCAAGGTGGCGTTTTATCTGGGTGTCATCGCTTATTCGGCAGCGGCCACTCTGTTTTTCATGGACTTGGCGCGTCGCGAGGGCTCGGGGATTGCTCAGCGGTTTGCCCCGCTGGTGCTGGGCGCGGGAGCGGGCTTTCACGCTGTGCACGTGGTGAGCTCGAGCTTTCTTTCCCATATTTGTCCGGTCGAGTCATTGCATTTTGCATTGAGCCTCTCCGCGCTGATCGCCGCGGTTGCCTATCTGGCTCTGCGCCGCAGGTTTCGCATTCACGCGATGGGTGCTTTCGTGGCGCCCGCCGCGCTCACATTTCTAGTCGGGGCACAATTCGTGAATGTGGAGCAGTC
Source organism: Polyangiaceae bacterium (assembly GCA_036505155.1). GTDB lineage: Bacteria > Myxococcota_A > Polyangia > Polyangiales > Polyangiaceae > DASXTY01. Next base: position 2,809 of record DASXTY010000091.1, read on the forward strand.
GCCCGCCTCACCGCACTTGCTTCTGGCCCTACATGTGACTGCCAATTTGATTGGCGTTGGGTTTTTCCTGCTGGCGGGTGGAGCTGGCGTCTTCTACCTCGTGAAAGAGCACAACTTGAGGGAGAAGCGAGCCATCGCGGTGGGCGGTAAGCTGCCGGCTCTGGACGCGCTCGACCGCACCGAACATCGCCTGTTGCTCGCCGGATTTCCGCTTTTGACGCTGGGTATCGTGACGGGTGCCCTGTTTGCGCACGGCCTAACCGGCTCCGGCGCTGCGCAGACCCTTAGGTCAGTGTTGACGTACACGACCTGGCTGGTGGTGGGGTCGGTGCTGTTTCTCCGAGCCGTTGCCGGTTGGCGCGGGCGTCGAGCTGCGTACGGCACGCTGGCCGGCGTGGTGTGCATTCTGATCGTCTTTTTGCTGTATGCGGCTCGAGCAGGGGCGGGGACCGGGCTGTGATCGTCGTCGTAGGGCTTTCACATCACACGGCTGCCATCGACGTCCGTGAACGGCTGGCCCTGGATGAACGCGCAGTGGTTGAACTGCTGCAGGCCGTGGTCGGCCAGCCCGCCATCGGAGAAGCGTTGGTTATTTCGACGTGCAACCGAGTGGAGCTCGTTCTAGCGAGTAGGCGAGAGCAGCCCGATCTGGAACAAGTCGCCGTCGAGGCGCAGCAAGCCCTCGACACCTGCGCACCAGGGATCGCCGGTCATTTGTATACCCATGTGGGCGTACCGGCGGTGCGCCACCTGTTCCGAGTCGCCGCTTCGCTCGATTCGATGGTCCTGGGGGAGCCGCAGATTCTGGGCCAAGTCAAGCGCGCCTATCAGCTGGCGCAGAGCGCGGGCACCGTGGGTAGCTCTCTGCATCGCGTGGTGCACCGAGCCATGCGGATCGCCAAGCGGGTGCGCAGCGAAACCGAGCTCGGGTCCGGAATGGTGTCGGTGCCCAGTGTGGCCATGGACCTGGCGCGGCAGATTTTTGGCGAGATTCGAGGCCACACCGCGCTCCTCGTCGGGTCCGGCGACATGGCCGAGGCCCTGGCGCGGCTATTGGCGCAGGCGGGAGCGCGATTATTGGTGACGGGCCGTAACCAGGCCAAAACGGTGGAGCTCGCTCGGGCGGTGGGGGCATTGCCGCGAGACTGGAGAGACCTGGGCGCGGCGCTGGTGGAGGCCGACGTGGTGGTCACCAGCACCAGCGCTCCGGGATACGTGGTGGACTACCGCGGCGTGCAGCACGCGCAGCGAGAACGTCGAGGCAGGAGTCTCTTTTTCATCGATTTGGCTGTTCCCCGGGACGTCGATCCCAAAGTGGAATCTTTCGACGGAGTCTACGTGTACAACATCGATGACTTCGCGCACATCGTGGAGGAGTCGGTCTCTTCGCGCAAGAAACACGCCGAGCGCGCGGAGCAGCTGGTGGCTGAAGAAGCGCTGGGATACCACCGCTCGGCAGGCGGGTCGGCCCAGGTTACGCCGGCCATCGTTGCGCTCCGCGAGAAGTTTCGTCAGGCCATGCAAGCAGAGCTGGAAAAAAGCCTTCGCGGGCGCTTGAAGCACTTGGGCCCAGAAGATCGGGCGGCTCTCGACAAGATGCTGGAAGCGGCGCTGAACAAGATGCTGCACGATCCGTCGTCGCGCCTGCGTCACGCTGCTACGAGTGACGCGTTTTCGCCGGACGAGCTGGTGAGTGTGCTGGAGGAATTGTTTGGGCTAAAGCTCGAAGAAGAGGGGGAAAGCTCCGGCGAACAGGGGCCGGCGGACTTGGAAGCCGGCCCTGGACCGATTCCAGCCCGAGATGTGGGCGTGGCCGGCACAGGCCAGCGGTGAGCCCGACGTGAGCACTTTAGTCGTGGCCACGCGACGGAGCGCGCTGGCGTTAGCGCAGTGTCGGGGTTGGGTGCGTGAGCTCCGCGTGCGTTACCCGGAGCTCACAGTCGAAGAGCTTCATGTCACGACCACCGGGGACCAAGTCCAGGACCGCCCCTTGAGCGAATTGGGGGGCAAGGGACTGTTCACCAAAGAAATCGAACAAGCGCTCCTCGAAGGACGAGCGGATATCGCAGTGCACTCCATGAAAGACCTGCCGGCGCTGATGGATCCGGGATTGGTCATCGGCTGTGTGCCGATGCGCGAAGACCCGCGCGACATCTTGGTGTCGCGCTCTGGGAAGTCCTTCGAGGAGCTCGCCACCGGAGCGACGGTGGGAACCGGTTCCCTTCGCCGTCGTGCACAGCTTTGCAACTGGCGCTCGGATGTGATGGTGATTCCGCTCCGAGGCAATGTCGACACACGGCTCCGCAAGTGTTCGGAAGGGCAGGTGGACGCCGTGGTCTTGGCGCGCGCGGGCCTGGCTCGGCTGGGGCTCCTGGATCGGGTGACACAAGTCCTGGATGTGGAGCGCATGCTTCCCGCGATTGGACAGGGTGCGCTGGCCATTCAGCGGCGCGCCGCAGACGATCGCGTCAAAGAGTTGCTCGCTCCGCTATCGCACTCGGACACCGCCACGGCGGTGGCAGCGGAGCGCGGCGTGCTGGAGGCGGTGGAAGCCGACTGCACGACGCCAGTTGCCGCTTACGCGGTACGCGACGGGGAACGGCTGTGGCTCCGGGCAGCGCTGGCGGACTCCGATTGCAATCGGCTTCGGCGTTTGGAAATGCGCATTGGGTGGCCGCCGAGGGATGAAGAAGCGCGCGTGGCCGGGCTCGAATTGGGGCGCGAGCTCGTCGGAGGCTGACGCGTTGCAGGTGTACCGTTCAGCCCTGCGCCGTGCTGCGGATCGCCTGGAGCGCGGAAGTGTCAACTCGGTCGCGGCCGCGTTGCTGGCAGGGGTCTGGGAGCGCTGCTCGAATCCAGTGCGGCCGGTCGTGCTGCCCCACGAAGCTCGCGTCATTGGCGTGGGTGGCGCCACTCTAGGCGGCTCCGGAAAAACTCCGATTGTACTCGAGCTCGCTCGGCGTTTGTGCCAAAGCCCCGGTGGATGCGCAGTGGTTGCGAGCGGTTATCGGGCGCGCCTGAGATCAGCCGTGCGTGTTTCACCTCGAGATCGCGCCGGTGACGTAGGCGACGAGGCATTACTCCTGGCCCGCGGTCTTTCGGAATGGGAGGTGCCGGTGTTCGTTGGGCGGTCCCGAAATGCGGCTCTCGCTATGGCGGCTCGAGCAGCCGGTACGGTGCTGGTCGACGGGCTGCTGCAAACGCGTCCCACGCCGGTCGGCAGCGCCCTTCTGGTTCTGGACGGTCGGGCGCCGTGGGGTGCGGGGCGGTGTCCACCTGCCGGAGACTTGCGCGCTTCGACGAGCCGGCTTCTCGCGGCGTGCGATGCGATCCTGCTTCGTGATTACGAGGGAGACGAGCAGGTTGCCGATGTCGTCCGCCATTCCGGAAAGCCCGTTTACCGGTGGTCAAGTCGGATTACCTGCGCTGTGGATCACGGCGGCCGGCGGGCGGACCTTGAGGAGCTCCGTCGCCTCAAGCTCGGAGTGATCTTCGGGCTCGCTCGACCGGACCGGCAATTATCCGATTTGAGTGAGCTTGGGCTTCGGCCGGCGCAGGTTCACCTCTATTCCGACCACGAAAGCCCCTCGGAAACCAAGCTTGGCCGCTTGGCTTCGGGGCTCGACGGCTGGCTCACCAGCTCCAAATGCGCGACCAAGCTCCGCCCCACTATCGGCGGACGCAAGGTCTGGATTTTACGCCAGGAAATCGGCTTGCCGGATGCCCTGATGGGCGCTCTCCGCGCCACGGGCGACGTGCCCGAGGGCAGGGGGTTTACTCGGCACCAGCCGTGGTAGAGTCCCGCCCCATGATGGTCGTGAAACTAAGCAGGTTGGGTTTGGTGCTCTGTCTGGCGCTTCCGGTTGGCGCGTTACTCGGCTGCGGTGGCGGCGGCGGTGCCGGACAAGACGCAAAACACGCGCAATTGAAGCCTGGTGAAATGCCGGCCGGCGGTTCCTGGACCGGTGTGTATTATGACAAAATGTACGGGGAGCTGCACTTGCTGCAGGACGGCGCCAACGGTAACGGTGCTTGGCGCACCGAAGCGGGCGACAAGTGGGGCGAGATGCATGGCAAGATCGACGGCGACCTGTTTCGCTTCGAGTGGACGGAGCGCACGATTGGACAGGTTGGATCGACCGCCGTTCGG
>DASXTY010000092.1:0-4076 GCA_036505155.1 Polyangiaceae bacterium
GGGCCCGTTTCGCTCCCATTCCGGACGCCATCGGTGCAACTGGACGCGGCGCAAACCCCGCTCGAGCAAACCTGGCTTGCGCAATCTCCCGACCATAGACACTTCTGACCGGGAGCACAGCCGGCGCAATTACCGCCGCAATCCAGGTCTGTTTCCGTACCGTTGGGAACCGAGTCGGAACACTGGGCAGCTTGGCAAGCGCCTGCCTGACAAACTTCAGTGCGACAATCGACCACCGTATTGCACTTCGCGCCCGGTGCGCATCGCCCGCACAGCGGTCCACCACAATCCACATCGGACTCCAACCCGTCCCGTGAGCCGTTGCCGCAGCTCACCGGGCGGCAGCGAAGCTCTTGGCAAACATTGGTCGAACAGTCTGCGCTGCTGATACAGGCCTGGCCCGGCTGACACGGCGCACAGCTTCCGCCGCAGTCAACGCCGACCTCGTCACCGTTGGCAATCCCGTCGGTACAGGTCGCCACGTTGCACAGGCCGGCCATGTTGCAGGAGCTTGTGCTGCAATCGCCGCCAAATCGACAGGCTTTTCCCGGCTCGCATCCGAGGCAGCTCAGGCCGCCACAATCCACATCGGTTTCGGATCCGTTGAGCTGCCCGTCGTTGCACGACTGCGATCCGTCCGGCGCTCCTCCACTGCCTGTTTCGGGTCCTGCTTCCGGTAGTTCCGTGACGTCGCCTCCGGCTTCGGCGCTCATCAGCCGGTAGTTATCTTCGACGGTGAAAGGGCAGCCGACCGCGAGCGCCGGCAACAGCAATAAAACCGTGGGAAGCCTCACAATGACCCGGCCAGTCCGATGACTTGTCCGTCAGCCCACAGTCCTACCGCTGCGCCGCCGGTTGGCTCCGCTCCAGCGCGGTTGAATAAGAGCAACGCCGCGCCGACTCCCAAACCCACCGCTCCGGTGATGTAGCCGACGGTGCTCACCGCGCGCGCCGTGCGAAAGCGCGACACCTCCGAAGAGAGCTCAGCCGGACAGAGCGGCTTGCACTTTTTGTCCAGCGTGCTCTTGGCGTCGAGCATGATGACGCCTGCTACGACGCCAACCGACAACCCCGCAGCGCCTGCCCCGAGCGCGATAAAGCTCGCGGTGTGGTTGGGAGCAGCAACGGACGGCCGTTCAATCGGCGGTGGCTTTGGTCTTTCCGGTGCGACTCCGGCGGGCCTTTGGGCCAGACTCAGCACCACCTCCTTCGACTCCCCCCGTGCGATACGTATGCGATTTTCGACTAACACCCGACCTTGAACCGCCGCTAAAACCAGGTGTTCGCCTGGGTTGGCGAACCGTGGTTGACCGAGCTCCTCGTTAGAAACGCGTTTGCCGTCCAACGTTATATCAAGCTCGGTGCCGTTCGCCGGCTTGGGGGCCAGCACCAGCACCAGTCGCGGAATTTCTGGTTCCAGGCTCTTCAGCTCTTCGCCGGCTTCTTTCAGGGCGCTTCGGAACGCGGACGGGGCGCCTTTGGGCAGTTGTGTCGCGACCACCGCTCGATATCGCTCACGCGCCTCGATGAGCTTGTCCAATTTTTCAAGAGCGCGGGCATGGAGCAGCGCGATAGTGGGAGCGGGCACCAGGCGATATGCTTGCGAAAGCAGCGACTCCGCTTCGGCCCAGCGCTCTTTTTTCATCAGTTCCAGCGCCTGGCGGGACATGTCGCGAGCTTGGTCGCGAGTCCGCTTGTCCGCCGGAACGCTGGCTTGCGTGATAGCGGGTTCGTCGGTTGGGTCGGCGGATGGCGCGGTTTGGGCGCGTGCTGTCGCACCCCCCGTGAAAACCAGCAGCGCCTGAGCAAAAATCAGGCTTTTCCCAAGAGTGCGCACGCCCAAATTAGAAACCGAAGTCGAACGTCGATGCAGATGGCAGCGGTTTTTTTCCGGAATGCGTCGGGTTTTTGACGCCCGACTGTCCGTTGTGTTTTGGTTTAATCCCGGCGGATGATGAAGGGAAAGTAGATGGTGGAGAACTCGCGCTTGGCGCATCGGAGACCACCGGAGGTTCAACGTTCTGCGTGCCGGCCGACGGGGTACTCACGGTTGCTCGATCCGGTTTCGGGGCTGAATTGACCGACTGAGCAGCCGCCGCCGGTGTACTGCGCGCTCGGAGATGTGCGTGCCGTCCCCAAGCCAGTGCTCCTGCCACCAGCAGCGCCACACCGAGACCCGTCAGGAACAAGACTCCGGCTGGAACGCGACGACGCTCGCCGTATGGTTCCTCCGTCACGGCGCTGACCTCAGCGTCCATCGGTTTTGCCTTGGAGCGGACCGGAGCAGGACCCTTACTCAAGGCGGCCGGGATCGAAACCGCGGACACGCCCGGTGGTGGAGGCAAATCGACGGCTGCGCCCGGATCCACCTCCGCCAGCGCCGCCTGCAGTGTGGGCCGGCCAGAATCCACCGCCTTTAGGTGCGGCTTCCGCAGAGACGATCGGGGCATCATGCTGGTTGCCGCTTGCGGTTCTTCTCCGCCCGGCGGGATAGACGGCGTCTCGATGAGCACGCCTTCCAAGCCTGCCCGAAGCCAGGTGGTTTTCAGCGACGCGCCATAAGCGTCCTCGCGCGCGCCGCGCTCATAGAGCCAAAGGGCTAAAGCTTCCCCCATCACGCGTATGTTGTCCCAGCGCTCATCGGAACTTTTGCGGAGCCCGCGCTCGAGGATGAGCCAGAGCTGCGGATCCCCAACCCCAAAGCTCAACGTGGGGGTCACCGGATCGTTAACGATCGAATGGAGTACCGCCAGGTAATTCGTTTCTGCGTCGCCAAAGGGAAGCCGCCCGGTCATCATCTCATACAGCACCACCGACAGCGCCCACACATCCGAACGATGATCCACTTCCGGATCCCCGCGCGCCTGTTCGGGCGCCATGTAGTCAGGCGTTCCCATGAGCGCGCCGGAGCGGGTGAGCGAATGGCCGGTTTCGGCGAACCGCGCCACCCCGAAGTCCACTATCTTGGGATGCTGGCGCCCGTATTCGTCGCGCGCGATGAAAATGTTCTCCGGCTTGATATCGCGATGAACAATCCCATTGTCGTGAACCGTCGCCAGAGCGTCGACTATCGGTAATAACATCCGAACCGCGAAGATTGCGTCAACCCGCCCTTCACGGCTCATGATGTCGGCCAGCGACTCACCTTGCAAGAGCTCCATCACGATGAACGGAGTGCCCTCGGCGGTGCGCCCGAAATCGAACACTCGGACAATAGCGGGATGCCCGAGGCGTGCTGCGGCGCGCGCCTCCTGCAATAACCGGTTATATTGGTTGGTGGGATCCGAGCGCGCGTCGAAGCGCATGAGCTTGATGGCAACGTCCACGTCCAGAAGCTCGTTGCGAGCGACCCACACCATCCCCATGGCGCCCTCGCCGACCTTGTGGGTCAGCCGGTACCTGTCCGCGATGACCTCGCCGGGCCGAAAGGCTCGAACGAACGGGATGAGATCCGAGGCTGAACCGCTGGCTTTACTCACGTGGCACCAACGTTGGGCACCCGAATGGCGCGCATCTAAAGTGTAGCCGTCGCGGTCAAACATGCTACCCTGGCGCACGTTCCCATGCGAGAGGACAGCGCGACCGAACCATCATCGGATTCCGATGGCGATCGCGACCCCGACGCTGGCCGGGATGGCCCGGAAGGACCCGAGCTCTCAGTTAGCTGGAAAATCGTGGTCTGGCTTATCTCGCTGGCTCTAGCTGGCTACCTGATCTGGCAAGGCGCGGGCACCGTGGTGAGGGCCATCTTGCAGCACGGGCGCCTCTTATTGATGGGCTGGTTGATCCGACCGCTTCAGATTGCGGGGGGGGTCCTCATCTTGTTTCCGCGAACGCGATTTAACGGTGCGTTAGTCATCATCGTCGCCACCGTGTGTTCGTTCCTGCTGCTCCGCCCTCCCCAAGTCGGGTGGGTGCCATGGCTCGAAGTGCATGGCATGTTCGTGGTGCTCGCCGGGATCGTAGCTTTCAAGACCATGCCACCCGGGTTGCGCGCCAAGCTTCCGAAAAAAGAACAGTCGCCGCCGGTGTTTTAGGTGGCCACTGACTCACGCTTTCACCCCTTTGGCGCATCC
>DASXTY010000093.1:0-11878 GCA_036505155.1 Polyangiaceae bacterium
GCAAGGTCTGTTGGCTCCCTTAGGTTCGTCGATGACCCAGAAATCGTCCGTAGGGGCATGACGTCCCCCGACGCTGTACGGCTAAACACCAGAATGGACGTCCATCCCTCGTTGGCCACGACCACCTCGTCGTTCACTGAATCCACTGCAATTCCCGTTGGCGAACCGAGGCCCGTCGACGGCCCCACGATCGTGCGAACCGGCGCTATGTTCCCCGAATCCGTTCGCGCATACACCGTAATCGAGTCATTGTGGGCATTTGCTACCACAATTTCCTGATTCATCCCGTCCACTGCGATCCCCCCCGGCCCGCTCAGGCCAGTGCGGCTGCCAAAGCTAGTCAATGAGAAGCTATCGCCTTCTGCTGGAACCGAAACTACTGAAACCGTGTCATTACCGATATTGGTTACATAAAGCACTCGATCAGTCTTGCCCCGCTTCGTATCCCCAACTCGGCCGCCACACCCGCACAATTCCAGGAAAGCACCTACCATTGCAACAAGCTTGCGAATCCTCATGTTGGGATGCTGCAGAATCTTGCGCTGCAGCCTCTACATCGCGCCCACCGAATCGCTCATCAAGTGTCGCTGTTCACTCTCTTCACCTCGCCGCTCTTCGATCCAACGCTTCAAATCCGCCAAAGCGCGCTCGGCGATAGCCGCGTAGCGGTCGCGCTTTCCGAGTCGCGCGCCGCTCCACGGCGCAATGTGAGAAAAGTTGATGTTGCTCGGCTGGTAATCCTCAGAGGGCCGGTTCAAATGCGCGAGCAAGCCGCCGTGCGCGGTAGTGGGCGGCGGCGGTAACGGTTCGCGCCCCAACCACCGATCGGCGATGAACATGGCCGCGAGCCATCCGCCGGCAGCGCTTTCCACATAGCCTTCGGTGCCCGAGATCTGTCCGGCGAAATACACGCCGGGCGCGCCTTTGAGCTGCATGGCGCGGTCGAGGACGCGCGGCGCGTGGATGAAGGTGTTTCGGTGAACCGCGCCAAATCGATAAAATTCAGCGTTGCCCAGGCCGGGGATGGTTCGCAAGATGCGCGCCTGCTCGCCCCAGGTCATTCGCGTCTGGAAGCCCACCAGGTTATAAGCGCTGCAGGCTTCGTCCTCCGGGCGGAGCTGCACCACCGCGTACGGGCGCCGCCCGGTTTTGGGATCGACGAGGCCCACCGGTTTCATGGGCCCGAAAGCCAGCGTTCGCTCGCCGCGCTCAGCCATCACCTCGATGGGGAGGCATCCCTCGAAGTAGCGCACTTCCTCGAAAGATTTCGGCGCGACTTTTTCGGCTCGCAGCAGCTCACGGACGAACGCGAAGTACTCTTCGGAGCTGAGCGGGCAATTGACGTAGGCGGCTTGGTCTGCCGCATCGTTGCCCTTTCCCCACCGCGAGGCGCGAAAAACCAAGTCCCAGTCGATGGACTCGGCGCTCACGATGGGCGAGATGGCATCGTAATAAGCCAGCGACCCGCTGCCGACGCGCCGTTCGATGTCCTTGGCGAGCGCATCCCCGGTGAGCGGCCCGGTGGCCACGATTACCGGGCGAGTCTCGGGGATCTCCTCCACCACCTCGGAGATAAGCTCGATGTTTGGTTGCGAAGTAACCCACCGGGTCATCTGCTCCGCGAATCGCTCTCGATCCACCGCCAGCGCGCCTCCCGCGGGCACGCGCGTTGCATCCGCCGCTCGCATCACAAACGAGCCGAGGCGCCGCATTTCCTCCTTCAGTAACCCGACGGCGTTGGTGAGCGCCGCGCCGCGAAACGAATTGGAGCAAACCAGCTCGCATAACCGATCGCTCACTTGCGCCGGCGTGCGCGCTTTCGGTTTCTGCTCCACCAGCTGGACCTGAAATCCCTGCTCGGCAAGCTGGAGCGCCGCTTCACATCCGGCAAACCCGGCTCCCACCACCGTTACTTTGGAAGCGCCCCCTGGACCGCTCCGTATCATGGCGAGACGGAAGCCGGTCGGCTCGAGCGGCGGCCGCCCGGTGCGCCGGGGCGCTGGCTCGCATCCCGAACCTCCGAGGCCTGCGACGGCTCTGACGATGCGGTCGGCGCTTCAACCGGCCGCGAGTATCCACATTCCTTTCCCTTCGGGCACGCGATGCGGGGCGCCTTCCCTGCAACCAATGTGAGAAAAGGACTCCCGCATCGGGGGCACGGCTCGGCAAGGGGCTTGTGCCAGCTCCGAAATTGGCACTCGGGGTAATTCGAGCAGCCGTAGAAGGTGCGAGCCCCGCGCTTTTTCGATCGGATGGGAATGATATCGCCTCCGCAATCGGGGCAAGGCACTCCCAGCGGGACCGGCTTTGCATTTTTGCATTTCGGATAGCCGCTGCAGGCCAAAAACTCCCCGTAGCGCCCGTTCTTGATCACCATTGGCTGGCCACACTTGTCGCACACGATGTCCGTCGGCTTGGGCTCGGCCGGCGCCTGATTCACCAAGTCCCGCGTGTACTTGCAGGTGGGATATTTTTCGCAGCCTAAAAACCACCCGTTTTTGCTCCAGCGCTTGAGCAGCCGCGAGCCGCACTCTTCGCAAGTGAACTCGGTGGGCTCCGGTTCCGGTGCCCAACGCTTTTGCTTTTTTGCGCGCTCCAAAACCTTACGAAACCGCTCATAAAAGCGGGACAAGAGCTCCACCCGCTCGAGCCGGCCGCCTTCCACTTCATCCAAACCCTCCTCCATCTTCGCCGTGAAGCTCGGGTCCATGAAATCGAGCTCGGTGGACACCAGACCGTCCACCACCATCTTACCGAGCTCGGTGGCTTTCATTTGCCCGCCCGCTAACTTTTCCACGTATTCGCGCGCCTGGACCTTGCTGATGATCTCCGCGTAGGTGCTGGGGCGGCCGATGCCCTGCTTTTCCAGCTCGCGCACCAGCGAACCCTCGTTATAACGCGGCGGCGGCTGCGTGAACTTCTGCTCGGCGCTCACTCCGGGCGGCTGCAAGATGGTGAGCTTCTCACCCTCTGAAAGCTCGGGCAGAGCTTGATCTTCGGTGTCCTCAGCGCGAGCTCGCGCGGCGCCGTTCCCGTCCCCGGCTGCTTTCCCTTCGCTGCTGCTGGGCGCGTCTTCTTCGCCCGCAAAGGATCCGGTCGACCCGCCGCCGAGCGAATCGCTCTTTCCGTATTGCTCGAGCCAGCCGGAGAATTTAAGCACCCTTCCGCTAGCGCGCAAAGAGTAGCTCTTGTGTCGGACGCCATTGGCGACCGACGCCTCGATTTCGACCGCCGTCTGATCATAAATGGCCGAAGCCATCTGCGAAGCGACGAAACGATTCCAGATCAGGCGGTACAGCTTGTATTGCTCGTCCGTCAGATGACGCCGCACGCGCTCGGGCGTCAGGTCCAGAGAAGTCGGCCGGATGGCTTCATGCGCATCCTGAGCGTCTTTTTTGGCTCGAAAGAAGTTAGGCTTGTTGGGCACGAAGCGCTCCCCATAACCGGTCTGGATGTACGCGCGCACCTCTTGAATCGCGTCGGCGCTGACTCGCACCGAGTCGGTGCGCATGTAGGTGATGAGCCCCACCTGACCACCGTCTTTTTTCAGATCGATGCCTTCGTACAGCCTCTGTGCGACGTTCATGGTTCGGCGCGTGGTGAAGCGCAAATGCGTGGTCGCATCTTGCTGGAGCTTGCTCGTGGTGTACGGTGGGGGGGCGTTGCGCTTTTGCTCGCGGCGCGTCACCTGCACCACGCGGTAGACAGCCCGCTCCAAGTCGCTCTTGATGGCGTGCGCGTCGTCGCCGTTTCTTACTTCCACTTTTTGGCCGTCCGCTTTGGCGAGCCGAGCATGGACCGGCTGGGGCGCCGCGCCGCGCAGAGCGACGCCGATGTTCCAGTACTCCTCGGGAACGAAGCGTTCGATTTCCCGCTCCCGCTCCACCACTAAGCGCAGCGCCACAGACTGCACGCGGCCCGCGCTCAAGCCAAACGCGAGCTTCGACCAAACCAACGCCGAAACGTCGTAGCCGACGATGCGATCCAGCACTCGCCGCGCGCGCTGCGCGTCGTAAAGGTGCGCGTCCAGCTTGCGCGGCTTGGTGAGCCCCGCTTCCACGCCCTTTTTAGTGATCTCGTGGAACTCCACGCGTTGCACCGCGAGCTTCGGATGTTTCAGCTCTTCAGCCACGTGCCAGGCGATCGCCTCCCCTTCCCGGTCCGGGTCGGTCGCGAGGAGCAGCCGCTGAACTTTTTTGGCTTCGCTCCTGAGCTCGGAAAGCACTTTGGCCTTGCTCGCGATGACCTCGTAGGTCTCCTGAAAGCCACGCTCCACGTCGATCCCCATCTTTTTGGGGAGGTCCTTGATGTGGCCCTTGCTGGCCACAACTTCGTATCCCGCGCCGAGGTACTTCTTTATCGTCTTGGCCTTGGCGGGGGATTCGACGACGACGAGCGTCCGGTTCATGTGGGGGTCCGTAGCGGGGTTTTGCAGGGGTCTATTGACTTCAAATGCTATCCGCCGGGGCGCGGCGCAAGCGGCGAATCCCTGCCGGATCGAACAAAAGCCAATAATTTCAACTACTTAGAAACTTAAGCCAACCGGCGGCATCGGACCCTAGCACCCCCTGTAGCGTCAGCGTCAAGAGCGCGCGCTGAACTCGGGCTGCCGGGAGCCCGGTCTGGGCACAGAGCTGATTGGCGTGCCGGGCGCCGTGTCGGAGGGCCGCGGTGATGGCGTCGAGGTCGCCATCGGGATCCGTTTTCGGAGTCGGCTCCGGTGCACGGGGTCGCGGCGCGAGCTGGGTCGGCGCGGAAACCGCGTGGAGGCGAAGCGCTTTGAGCCAGCTGAGAACGTCGCCCGCGCCGCTGAGCGGCCTGCCTCCGTGCTTGAGCTCTTCGATGCATCCGAGGCCCTTGGGGTTCCAGGGTGGCGACGGCACAACCAACACCGGACGCCCAAGCCTTTTTGCGTGCTTGACGGCGTTGCGCGCACCACTGCGAAGCGGCGCCTCAACCAGCACGAGCACGTGACACAGGGCCGCCAAACACGCGTTGCGTCTGAAGAAAGCCGGCGGCGTCGCAGCAATGTTTGCCGGCACCAGCGACAGGTAGGCGCCCCCGCGGCGCACAACGCTGCGGAACAGCGCGGCGTTCTCGGGTGGAAAGGGGTGATCGAAGCCACAGGGAGCGACCACCACGGTACAGCCACGGGCATCCAGTGCTCCGCGGTGTGCCGCCGTATCGATTCCCTCCGCGCCTCCGGACAACACGGCCACACCTGCGCGCGCGAGCTCATAAGAGAGCCGGCGCGCGTAGCGCAGCGCTTTGTCGGTCGGGTGACGCGTGCCCACAACCGACACGCAAGGCCCGCCGGGCAGCTCGCCCTGCAAAAATACGCTCGAGGGCGGTTGCGGAAGATCCATCCAGCGAACCGGCAGGCGTGACTTTACGACCTCGCGTTCCGAGAACCTCTGGAGCATTAGGCCGGATCGGACGGAGGGTTCTCAAGTTGTGGAAGGTCCGCGGGGCGTCACCGCGTTTGGTACGCGCGCGCTCCAACCACGCCGCGGCCGGCCACGAGATGCAGGTCGACCCAAACACGAAGGGGTGAAGACTGGTTATGCCGGATGCAACGGTCTGGTGTTCCGAGGCTGGGTTCTGTGCTGCCGCCCTGGCTCTGAGCGAGCACGCCTGGAGCAAAAGGCGGCGCAGCAATCAAGTTGATCCGAAAATCGGTTACGCCCTCCACCGCGAAACCCACGATCACGTAACAGCGGCCGGATTCGAGCGACAACAACCCCTCGGCATGTTGACCTGGTTTGAGCTCCGCCCACATCAGCGGACCGGCGGCTTGCATGTGCGGCGCGTTGGAAGCGGCGCCGCGCTGAATACCGCGCTCGATTATCGATCGCTGGTTAGCCGGAAGCTCAGCATTGGAAACCGAAAGCCCCGCGAGCGCTCCGGCAACGATGTCTTCGAGCGCCCGATCCGTCGCGAACACCGGGCCGATCGGACCTAGATAGCCGGGAGGCAGCACGCGCGTTCCGGTCGGTTGAGGGTGCGTCGTGCCCGTCGTCGGCCCTTTGTCAGAGTAGGCTTGCATTCCGACTTGTGCTCGCTGGAATGTGTCGGTGCTGCGCGCTCTGGGCGCGCGCGAGGCGCAGCTCAAAGCAACTACCGCCGACAATACGGCACTTGTACGGGCGCGACGGGGCGTGCTCACCCCACTTAGACTAGCGCGGCGGGAACCCTTAGGGCACGCGGCAGGGCTCCTGGGAGCACGCTGGAGCGCCGGGATTTCGGCGTCCAGCGCCAGTGTATGTTAACAAAGGCACATGCGTTTCGTAGTGGCGACGCACGGCCATTGCTTCGACGGGCTCGCCAGCGCGACGCTCTTCACGCGGCTGATGAGAGACGTTAGCCCGAACCAGACGCGCCTCGAATATCGGGGCTGCGGCTACGGCTTCGGTCAACCGCGGGCTGACGAAGCATTGCTCAACGGCGAAGATAACGCGATCCTCGATTATCGGTTCAACGGGTGCAAACGCCTCGGCTGGTTCTTCGACCATCACCGTACGGCCTTCCAGAACCAGGAAGATCGCGCTGAATTCGAGCGCCGGCGCGATAATGGGCGCTTCTTTTATGAGCCCGAGTACAGCTCCTGCACCCAGCTCATCGCGGACGTGGGCCGCGAACATTTCAATGTGCACGACCCGAGCCTGGAAGAGCTAGTGCGGTGGGCCGACATCATCGACGCCGCACGGTTTGACAGCCCCGACCAGGCCATCAGTCGTGAAAGCCCGATCCTGCGCATGGTGAGCGTCGTGGAGCATTACGCCGACGATGCTCTGATCACCCACTTGGTCCAGGAGCTACTCCAGAAGCCGTTGAGCGAGGTGGCACGTTCCGACATCATGGCGGAACGTTATCGGCCCCTGGGGGTGAAACACGCGCGTTTCGTGGAGCACGTCCGCAGCAAGAGTGAGCTCAGGGGCCGGGTGGTGTTCGTCGACCTGACCGACGCGGTCCTGGAGAGTGTTGGAAAATTCGTCACCTACGCGCTTTTTCCCCAGTCGGTGTATTCGGTGATGGTGGGCTTGCTCAAAAACGGCCCCAAGATTTCGGTCGGATATAATCCTTGGTCGGGGCGCCCGAGGGATGTCGACATCAGCGCGATCTGTGCTCGCTACGGCGGTGGTGGTCATCCGGTGGTGGGAGGGATTTCCTTTCGCAACAATGAGCTCGATCAAGCGCGTCAAGTTGCGCGTTCCATCGCGGACGAGCTTGGCTAGTGTGCTGAGTCCGTAGATCGCATCAATAATGACTCAGGACACTAGCGGAACCGGTTCCTGCGTCTTTGAAAAAAATGCCAGATCGAATGCGCTGGGGACGCTGGCAGCGCCAGCCGGGCGGCAGACCTTTGGTGCTGGGTCATCGGGGGGCACGAGCAGAAGCGCCGGAAAATACGCTTGCCGCTTTTGAGCTCGCTGCCCGCCAGGGGGCGGATGGGGTGGAGCTCGATGTGCGTTTGGATCGCGTAGAGCGGGTGATCGTTCTGCATGATGCGACTCTGGAGCGAGTTACCGGTTCGAGGGATTTTCGCGCGGCTGAAAGCCTGGATCCCAAGGAGCTCGAGGGCGTCGACGTGGGCGGGGGTGAACGCATCCCGTTGTTGAGTGATGTGATGGCATGGGCGCAACAAAGGCGGATGTTGGTGAACGTGGAGCTCAAGCACGATGTGAGCGAGCCCGGTATCCTCATCCAGAGAGTAGCTACGGTGGTGCGGGCGAATCCTTCCCTACGGGGGGAGCTCCTGCTATCGTGTTTCGATCCGCTGATGGTTTGGCGCCTGGCGCGCCTGTTGCCCGAGGTGCCCGTCGGCTGGCTCATTCACCGAGGGCAGTGGATGCTGCGCCACGCGCCGTGGTGGACGGTGCCAGGAGCCGCAGCCATTCACCTCCAAGCGCCGTTGGCACAGGAACGAAAAATCGGCGGCCTTCGAAAAGTCGGCCTGCTTTGCAATGTCTGGACGGTGAATAGCGAAGAAGACGCCCGGCGGCTTTCCGGGTTCGGCGTCGACGCCCTCATCAGTGACCAGCCGGGACGTATTGTGAAGGCGCTCGCTCAGGCTGAAGATGGAATTTCAAGCTGACCGTCGACGGCCCCGGCGCACGCTGCCCGGAGCGCGACTGCTCGGCGCCGAGCGCGCGCTCCGCCGCGTGTCGGCCAATGCTGCCAGAATCTCCTGCAGTGTACTGACGCCGGCGAGCGCGGTGACGCCAGTCCGGTCATACGGCGGCGCGATTTCGACCAAGTCGAAGCCGACGATTTCCGCGCCCACCAACGCGCGAAGAATCTGTTGCAGCTCCCAGATGGACATGCCGCCCGGTGATGGCGTTCCCACACCTGGTGCAAAGGCCGGGTCGAGTGCGCACACATCGACGCTCACATAGATGCTGCCCTGTCCCACGAAACGTCGCAGCTGACTGATGGCTCCGTGCAGGTCCCAGCGGAGGTCATCAATCTTGACGATTTCGAACCCGCTGCTCAACGCGAAGTCCATATCTTCCGCGCTGGAATACGGTCCGCGAATACCCATCTGGAGCACGCGATCCGGGCGAACCAACCCCTCCTCAACCGCGTTGCGAATCACGCTTTCGTGATGAACATCCTGCCCCCAAGACGATCGGCATGTATTGCTGTGGGCGTCGATGTGCAAGAGGCCCACCGAGCGAAGCTTTGCGCGGTGAATCCCGCGCAACACACCCAAGGTGACGGTCTGATCGCCCCCGATAAATCCACCTACCGCGCCCGAGCGCACAATCGACTCCGCGCGAGCCGCCACTGACGAGAGCGCCTGCCCTATATCGTGTGGCGTTACCGCTACGTCGCCACCGTCGGCTACTTCCAGCTCCTCGTAAATGTCCACCCCTAGAGCCGCAGAAAAGCGTCGCGAAAGGGCCGACGCATCCCTGACCGCGCGCGGGCCGAAACGCGCGCCAGCACGGAAGTTGGTGCCCGCATCCAACGGAACACCGCAGAGCAGAACATCAACTTTTGGAACCGGCCCCTCCTCGGCTGTAATGGGCAGTCGCAAAAAGGTAGGCACTCCTGCAAAACGCGGCATGCGTTCCGGGGGCACCGGTTGAAATCGAGACTTGGCTGCCCGCCCCCGTCTCTCCGGCGGAGGGGGGAGGATGGGAGTGTCTTCGTGACCGCGCGCTCGAGCAGAGGCGGATGCGCGTTTTTTTTTCGCTTTATTCTGGTCGCGCATGCGAAACCTCTGCAGGGCAAGGAGAGTACCGCGACCGGACTCCCTTGGGTGGGGTCTGCTCGAAGGTCCCGGAGACGATGGGCGGATTGTGATAAATTTCCCGGTTTTGTAGCAGCAGGTCGCGATCGGTGTCCGGCACCCGCATCCGAAGTCGCATGGGAACTTCGGCACCACATTGAGGACCGCTCGGAGGGATGTCCGGTCCGAGCCCGTCGGGGTCGACGCGCGGGGCTGCACGGCGCACCGCTGCGTGACCCGCAAGCTCAACCTGATAAAGCTCGTATCCCGCTTGCTCGACGCGCACCTCGAGCACCCTGACCCGCTGTTCGGTCCACGGCCGACTCCAATCGTCCGGCCGGGGCTCGAGATGAATTTCCTGCTCCGCACGATATTTGCCGGAGACGCGCACCACGTAGTGCCCCGACCCCCAATCGATTCGCGCGCCACTCGGCTCGTGGACCAACACCGGAGCCTCGCCGCGCAAAAGCTCCACCAGGGCAAACGGGGGAATCGGCACCTGAGTGAAGCGAGCGAGGTTACAGGTGTTGGCCGGGCCGCGTAAGAAGTCTCGATGTGGCGGGTCATAGAGCGCAAACTCTCGGCCGTTCGAGGTTAAGGTGGACAAGATTGCGCCGAACGGGCTTACCACGTCGAAGCGCACGTGCTCGGGCAACATGGCCGTATACAAGAGGTCGCCGCGCACCCTACTTCGTTCCCGGAAATAATCGACCTTCGACTCGCCGACGACTCCGCGACTGCACGCATAGGTGGCTCGCATTCGTGCCAACGCGTCATCGGCGGTGGGAAAGCGCGACGACGGAGGCGGTCGCGCGCACGCAAAGCCTAGCCCACCCACGCAAAGAGCCGCGAGGCGCATGTTCAGCTCGAACGCAACGCCTCGAGCAAGTCGATGTCCGGCAGCGGCAAGGTGATTCGCGTCTCCACCACCCCCACGTGGTGCTCCTCGCAGAGCCGCGCCAAGCCGAGCCCGTCGATCAGGTTGACTGGCGAGGCGGCGGCCGCAGCCGATTCCTCGCGCGCGCCGCTCAAAACCTGACCGGTGGTGATGATCCAGCCGACCTGCGCTGGACCGTAATGATGAAGCGTTCCGCGCAGCTCGGTGACCCGCTCCCGTCCGATTTCGCGACCGTCGCGACGCACCACCAGAGCCCCGCGCAGTGTGCCCGCCGCCGAGCTCACTTTACCGCTCAGATGCAGCTCGGGACCTGGTGCACCGGGCCTCCGCACAGGAGCGAGCTCACTCAGCCCATTTTTCTCCATCAGCAGCACCACCAGCTCGCCCAGAGCACGTGGCGGTAATTCCTGAAGCTGCTTGAGCAAGGACCTACGGCAAGCTTCACGATATCGATTCGCGACGGCAAAGAGCTCCTTTTCCAGACGCGCCAGCTCCCCGTCCAGCAACCATTCGGTGAGCGCAATGCGGGCGCCGGCAACTCGAAAACGCCCCCGCGCGCCCTGCCCTTCCAGACGCAGATTGTCCGCGCGCACCGCCGCCAGGATCAGTGCCTGTCCCAACCCCGCATCGTCGGGCAACCGACCTCTGCGCTGGGCGGTGTCCACCAGACTTTGAACACTGACAGGTCCACGATTTCGGTCATAACCAGTCAAGAGCTGGTAGACCGCATCGGCGAGCTCGCGGCCAGCCAAGTCGGTCATCACTTTTTCGGGAGCACCCCTGCGATCGCGATCGCCGCGCTCCCGATCGTTTCGCTCCCGCTCGCGATCGTTTCGCTCCCGCTCGCGATCGTTCCGGTCTCGATCTGCTCGATCGCGTCGCTCCGGGCGCTCCGGCTCGGGGGCCTTGGTTTCTGTCGGAAGCAACGCTTCGGTATCGAGAGGGGCATCGCTTACCGTGTAAGAGGGGAGATCGTCACCCGAGCGCGACTCGCCATCACGGCCCCTCCTTCTCCGGCGGCGCCGGCGACGGCCTTCGCGCAGCCTATCGTCGTCCTCCTCTCCGACATCCGTGTCCCCGCCTAAAATAGGTTCATCATCATCGGCTTCGGGTGCAAACAGCTCCTGAGCGCCCGCCGCGAACTCGGCGCGCCGCCGTTCCTCCTCGTCGATTTCGGAGACCTCTTCTTCGGACGATGTCTCGACGTCCGGCATCCCGTTTGGCGCGTGCGCCGCTTCGAGCAAGTCGTCGTCCGTGTCAGCCTCCGACAGGCGCTCAAGCGCAGGCGTGCGATCGGCTAGCCCTTGATCGATGGTCGCCTGATCCCACTCCCTGAGCGCAAAAACCCCGGGCTTGACCCGCACCAGCGGGTTTTCCTTATCGCCCTTTTTGACCAGGGCGGCAAGCCGGGCCCCCATGGTTACTTCGGGGCTCTTGCCCACGTGGCTGAGGAAGTTCTTCTCTATCGCAACGTCGGTTATTTCTTTATAGTGTAGGGGCTTACCTACGAGACGCAGCACTTTGGCTGCAGCTTCTGTAAAAGTCATGCCAGGTTGTCTCTGGGTTGGGGAGAACATAAATCTCTCGGTCGTGGGAGCCCTGCCGGGGAAGCTCATCGCTCCCACTCCGGCGGAGGCCGCTCCATGCATCCACGCATAGCACGGCCCGTACAGCCGTCCAACTATCACATAACGAAGCTTGCCGTGCTAAGGGACTTCGCGAGGGTCCCGAGGCCGGTTACGCCA
>DASXTY010000094.1:0-5799 GCA_036505155.1 Polyangiaceae bacterium
CACGTTCTGGGGAAGGTCCGGCGGCTTCAGCACCATCGCGGCGCAAGGCGCCAAGGACTCCTTCATGTCGAAGAGTCTGTACTTTTCAGGGTTGTCGCGGTCCCGGGCGAGCACTGCCACGCGAAGCGTTCCCAGGCCCCCAGTCCCGGCGATCCGGAACGCCACGTCCACGGCGTCGAACCAGGTCCCGCCGAGCGCCGACGCGTACGCCTCGAAGGCGATGGGCGCCGCGGCTGCGATACCAGCAGGCAGCGCGGTGTATCGCTCGTCCAGCACGAACCGGCGAAGCCCGTTGGCGACTTCGGTGCGTTGATCCAGCATGTCCCGCCCCGAGCGCTGTTCGACTTTGCCCAGTAATCGCGCGATCGGCGGAGGCACCTCCGGCAGAGGAATTTCCTCGCACACGGCGCCTGCATAAGCGGCCAGAAGTTGTGAGCAAAGGCCCAGACTTCGAGTGCCGCTAGCGCCGAGCTCACGCCCTCCCAAGATGAGGCTGGTCACCAAGCGCAGAACATCGTAACGAAACGGACCCATCGCCGCCTCGTCGAAGTCATTGAGGTCGAAAACAATTGCTCGCTGGTCGTCCCTCTTTTCATCCGCTCGATAGACGCCGAAGTTTTCGAGATGAGCGTCTCCGCAAATCCACCCCTCTCCGGGAGGCCCTTCGCGGAGCTCCGGAAAATCCGCCAGCAGCCGGTAAAATGTAGCGGCGCCGCCGCGCAAATAGGAAAGCGGCGAGACGGCCATCTTGGCCCTGCGCCGCTGGAACATGCCGGTGAAGCGCGCCGTTGCTTTGCGGTCACGCGCGAGCTGCCACTCGGCAAGCTCAACCGGGTCCGGAGTGATCATTGGGGATGCTCCCAGCGACGGGCGCACCGTACGGCCGGGCGTGCTCGCTTCGACTGCGCGCGCCCGGGGCCCTCAAGGCCGGGCTTTGCTCCGGCCGAGGGCCCAAAGGCTGGGTGCGGCAGCCTACCATGGTCGGAAGCGGTGCAGATGAAAGGCGGGATCGGTGCAGCGGGGTTTAGTTGTCGCGATCAGTCTTGCACCCGAAAGACTGTTATGACCCCCGTCCTGCGGGTCAGCGAAACGGGGTGTTTGATTGCGAGACCGTCGTAGTTACTACTTCCCGGCTCTTGAGGAAGAGCTTTGCGCCCGCTACACCAAAGGGCTGCCGCGGCCCGGTGACTACGTCGACGAGTGGCATCGGATCGGTGGGGATCTGAAAGCGAATCGTCACGTACGGAACGGGCGGCCCCGGTGGGTCGCGGAAAGAGACGACCGTATCCTTGACGCCCAAGCACACCACGCGCACCTCGGCCTCTTCATCGTACGCAGGATGCTTCAACACGACCTCGTAATATACGGCCAATCGGAGAAAGTGCCGCGCGACGGCTTTTACTGTTTCGCCGTGCGGCCTGGAGGATGAGGCGAGACACTTGTCTAGCTTTCGGAACATGTCGACGAACGGATCGAGCGCTTTAGCTTGCTGCTTCTTATTGTAGATGCAGCGCACCGCACTAAGCGGGGAGCTCAGAGCCACGTCGGCGCTACCACCGAAAGGCTTTTCGGCTCCGAGCTTCAGCCGGAAGCCGAGGGCATAGCCGCGTCCACCGTCACCGTACCCGCGCCACTGGCTGAGCCGATCGGGATGCTTCGAGAACGCCGCAACGAACATAGGGAATCCGCGCAGTGCCGCATCTCTACGGATGGCGCTGACGATGAACCCCGGCGCTTCCTTCGCCGACAGCGTGCCTATGAAGTGGTCGTTCGTGACGAGTGACTCCAGCACATCGATCGCGTGATGCATTTCTCGAGGATCGTTCATGTATTCGACGTGCGTAGCGCGTAACGACTTCGAGCTCACGATTCCCCTAAACCCGACCTCGTCGGTGTAGTGGTAGACGGTGACCGTCTTTCCGCCACCCTTCCGTCGCAGCTCAGAATCGCCGCGTCAGCGTACGATTCGAATTCCTTAGAGAGGTCGTCCAATTGGTTCGCCATTGCTTGGGCCCACCTGCCGCCTTGAGTTGCGAGCCAGAATACCGCGGCACGGCCACCGAGCCTAGGCCGGTGGCTACGCCGCTCGGCTCCTCGAGCGTCCAAACACTGTTCCCCGGCCCAAAATTCGCTTAGTGCTCATCTCTCTCCGGCGACAAGGCATTCCAAAACTCAACCAGCTCGGCGACAAGGCATTCCAAAACTCAACCAGCTCGAGCAAAGGTGACATAACCTCCAATCTACGAACCAAAAAAAGTCCGGATTCCAGCAATTGTTTATAAAGTGAGCGTCAGACCTGTCCGTGAACAACGGAAAATCACGGAAGCTGCGGATCGTGTAGCGCATTTGTAGGAGCGACTCGAGCGGTAACCAGCCCGCTATGCCATGTCCTGCAGCCACTATGGTGGATTGAGGCAAACGCTGAAGAGGGCTGCCTTGCCAGCGTTCGCTCCGTTCGTTGTGACGGCCAGGAGCTTGCGTTGGTGGAGTCGATCACCGCCGAAGGCACCCTTCCGCTATTTGTACCCTGTCCGGCAGAGATGTCGGTGTAAGTGCACCCGGCCCCGTCCAGATTGCATCGAAACAGGGCCGGCTTGCCAAAGTTGGCATCGTTCCTTGTGACGACCAGGAGCTTGGCGTTGGCGGAGTCGATCACGGCGGAGAGATTGTAGCCGCTGTCAATGGCTTGACCGCTTGAGATGTCGGTGAAGTTGCACCCGGTCCCGTCCAGATTGCATTGGAACAGCGCCGGCTTGCCACAGTTGGCATCGTTCGTTGTGACGACCAGGAGCTTGGCGTTGGTGGAGTCGATCACGGCGGAGGGAAACCGGCCGCTGCCGTTGCCCTGACCGCTTGAGATGTCGGTGAAGTTGCACCCGGTCCCATCCAGATTGCATTGGAACAGCGCCGGCTTGCCAAAGTTGCCATAGTTCGTTGAGACGACCAGGAGCTTGGCGTTGACGGAGTCGATCAGCGCCGAGGGTGCTTCGCCACTGAATTGGCCCTGTCCGGCGGAGATGTCCGTCTGGGTGATGCGGTTCGAAGGGCAAACCAGCTCACCCGAGCCGGCTTGCTCCGTATCACTTCCGCACGCGGTAAGGCTTGTCACTAACGCCGCTATCCAGAGGAGGTTTCTGGTCGTCATCGTTTCCTCACTGGGCTTCCGAGCAACGCATTTGGAGGAGGGGAAAGTGAACATAACTCCCAAGTGCGAACTCGATCAAGCACAGGATTCGCCCGGACTTGCAGTGTCGCCGGATTTCGGATAGAGGGACCAGAGTTTTAGCTCGAGGATCTTGGAGTTATCGTTGGCCGCGCTCAGCTTCGATTTTAGCTGACACCGGAGCCCTCGCCGATCATGCGGCCATGCAGCTCGAAAAAGTCGCCTCGGTTGAACGTGAACAAGCAGCGGTGTTGGGACGTTGCAAATAGAAGCTGCTCCTTCAGCTGAGCCACGTAGTCTGATGGGATTGGGGTTAGTCTGGCAAGCCAAGGTAAGCTCATCGCGAATCCGAGCGGCGGCCAAGAGGTATCTGGCTCCGAACCAATACGTGCTCGGGATACTCAAACCGGAAAAGCCATAGCCTCGGTAGCCGCGAAGCTGAGCTCCGCTAAACCGCTACCCGGTCGCACGTCGGAAAATGCTCCGACGAACAACTGTTCAGTGAGGTCGAGTTTTTGCGGCGGCTCCACTGAAATGGCCGCTTCGGCGTTTTTCCTGCTCGCCCGCGCGCGATCGAGCCTCGACCTTGGGGCTGAGCCTCGCAAGGCGGATGCGTTCGGCCGGATTGTCAGGGACGCGGCCATCGGCGAAAACCGATTGACCTTGGAGGCTGGAACTCCAAGGGTTTATGGCCTATATTGCTTGCGTGCTGCCGCCAATAGATGGTCGCCGCCTCCGCGGGCGCAACCAGCTCGATCAAGTACAGAGCTGGATGCGCGCAAGACGCTTGGCGCCGGAAGAGCGCTTGCGCGCTGAACTCGAGCTCTGCGAGCTCGTGCGCAGTCTGCGGCAAAGTTCCAGAACCCTTCGCACGTCTCATCGGGAGCTTACGGAAAAGGCGCGCTTGTGGGTCGCGCCACTGAGGGCCGTTGGCAAGGGAACGCGTCTCGCTTGAACCCTCGGCGGTCAAGAGCACCCTCTGGGAAGCAGCTTCACTCCTCGAGCGGCTCGGCCTGAGGTACGCGATCGTCGGCGGACTGGCCGTCGGAGCGTGGGGTGTCAATCGCTCGACTGACGACGTCGACATCTTCGCGGAGCTACCGGTCAGGCGGCGAGCTGAAATCCGGAAAGCGCTGCAAGATCTTGGTTTCAAGGTGCCGGCGATGGCTGAGGAGCTCGCCAAGTTCGGGGTTTTTCGCTCGCGCTCCAAGAGCGGCGTGTTCTTGGACCTGTTCGACGCCGTAGGGCCGCTGGGTGAAGCGCTGCTCGAGCGGCGCCGTCAGGTTCGTTTAGACAAGCGTAAGCTCTGGTTCGTCGCGCCGGAAGAGCTTGCAGCACTCAAAGCGTTTTCGGAGCGCGAGCGCGATTTCGAGGACGTGGCGGCGCTGGTCGCCGTCCTCGGACGAAAGCTCGATTTGCGTCGTGTCCGCGCGTGGGCCAAGAAACTGGACAGCAGCATCGGCGGCGACGACGTCACCGAGCGTCTGGAGCGAGCCATCACGACTTCTCGTCGGCGGCGTCAAAAAAAACGTTGATCGCGGACCTGGCAGTATCGAGGCTACGCGGTGCTCTCGCGCCTCGTCCACTCAGCCCTCAAGAGCGTCGGAACGAAAGCCCTGCGGTCAGGTTCTAATGCGCATGGCAGCGCATCCTTGACGCAACCTGAACGCCCGAGTAAAGGCGGCCCATGACTGAGCGAACAACCTTCGAGGAGCTCTATGCGACCGGCGCGCCGTGGGACACCGGCAGGCCGCAGCGGGCGCTCGCCGAGATGGCTGAGCGAATCACCGGTTCTATACTCGACGCTGGCTGCGGGACCGGTGAGAATGCTCTTTTCTTAGCGGAACGGGGTCATTCGGTGATGGGGATCGATTTTCTAGAGGAGCCCATTCAACGAGCAAAGCGCAAATGCGCGGAGCGGGGCCTGAAAGCCAGCTTTCTGGTGAAAAACGCGCTCACGCTCGAGCACTGGACAGAGCGGTTCGATACCGTGCTCGACAGTGGGCTATTTCACGTTTTCGACGACGATGAACGCGAGCGATACGTTCAGGGGCTATCGGTCGTTCTCAAGCCAGGCGGTCGACTATTCCTGCTCTGCTTCAGCGACGAAGTCCCCGGAACCCAAGGACCACGGCGAGTGTCGCAACTCGAGCTACGCGAAGCCTTCGCCCAGGGGTGGACCGTTGAATCCATCGAAAGGTCTCGGTTCGAAGTACGCCCCGAGTTCGAGACGGCGTTCCCGGGCGGACCACAGGCCTGGTTCCTGGTCGCACAACGGACCGACGGCTGATGAAGAGATGACACCGGGGTGCGAGTTAGCTCGCGTTCAGGGATCCCCGGGGCTGGAACGAGACTCCTCTGTGGCTTCCCGAGCACAAGACCTTGGTGTTCGGGGATAGCGCTAGAGTTACCGCAGTGGCCAGCTGGACCGCTGCACCAAGCCGCTTACCGCGGTAACCTTGAGCGAGTTCGAAGCCTCATTGAGGCGGGCGCCGATGTGACTGCGCAAGATGAGCGATTCAGTGCGACCGCCTGAATCTTGTAAAAAACTTCGCCTGATGAGCGTGCGCACGAGAGTTGAGGGGCCGCGTCGCACGATGTTTGAGGGACGCAGCGCGTCGTGAGGTCAAGGCAGG
>DASXTY010000095.1:0-4016 GCA_036505155.1 Polyangiaceae bacterium
GTTTTTGTCCAATGCCAAAAGTTGCTGAGCCGCGAACGACCAGGTTGAGCTCGGGCTCGGCATGAAAATGGCGCGGCCGGCGCCCACCGATCGGATCGGAGTATTTCCAAACGAACGCCTGTTCATCGCCGGGGGGGAGGAAGCTCTGATGAATTGCTTGCATCGGAGTGGCGCGCATCGACTTAAAGTAATGCATCGCTCGGGCTCGTGCCACGCGCGCGTTGGCCGGGCGCAAATGCGCGCTGAGCGCACGCCGCGAGTTCCACAAGAAACGCGAACTCGGCTCTGGATGCCACTGCTACATTGCCCCGAAACGCTGGGCAGAACTCCCAGCCCAAAGGCATCTCTCGATGAAGAATCTCGTGAAAGTTTCCGGTTTTCTTGCGGCCGTGCTCTGTCCGCATCTGTGTTTGGCGGTCGGCAGCGCGGAGCTGTACAGCTCGAAGGCCTACGGCTACGGGCGTTTCGAGGCGCGCGCGCGGTTCGCCCCGGGCGATGGCGTGATCAGCGCGTTCTTTCTGTGGAAGGACGGCTCGGAGAAAACGGGCGCTTTCTGGAACGAGCTCGACTTCGAGAAAGTCGGCGCACAATGCCAGGTCCAAAGCAATGCCATTTACGGCAACCCGAGCGCCAATCACAACACGAAACACACGCTCCAGGCGGACCTGTGCGGCGCATACCATACGTACGCTTACGAATGGACGGCGGACTCCGTCACTTGGCTGGTGGATGGCGCGGTGATTCGAAAGGATACCGGCGCGACCGCGCAGGCGTTCGCCGACAACGCCAGCACCGCGGGGATGCAGTTCCATTTCAATATTTGGCCGGGTGACTCGACATTTGGAGGCAACCTCGATCCCAGCACCTTACCGGTGCACCAATACATCGATTGGGTTCAGTACTCGAGCTACGCCAATGGGGCCTTCACGCTTTCCTGGCGTGAGGACTTCACTGCAACCACCTTGCCCGACGGCTGGCTCACGGGCAATTGGGCGTCGCCGAAGAACAAGTCGACCCACGCCCCCGAAAACGTCAACTTCATCAACGGCTATGGAGTGCTCTCGCTGACCGCCGACAATGCGCTCGGCCCAGCCGGCGCAATGCCAGGAGATTCCGGCACTGCGGGAGCGACGAGCGGAGCTGCCGGCGGAAGTGGTGCTCCGGCAAGCGGGGGTTCGTCCAACGCGAGCGCTGGAGCGCCAGCGAGCGGGGGCTCTCCGGGTTCCACCGGAACCGCCGGATCTTCTCCCAGTTCCGCGGGCTCTCCGGGTTCTCCGGGTTCCGCGGGTTCTCCAGGATCTCCAGGCTCCGCTGGCTCGACGAGCAGCGCTGCAGGCGCGGGGACGCTGCCGAGCGGCGGTGCTCCCAGCACTTCCGGTCCCTCGAACGGCTCGACTGCGAGCTCGACGGACAACGGCTGTAGCGTCGGAAGCGCACCCACCCGCGGCGCGTTGTGGTGGGCACTCGCCCTCCCCGCGCTGGCATTGCTGCGTCGCCGCGTGCGTCGTTCAAGCGTGGCGTGACGCGCTCGTGAAGGGCCAGCAAAACTGGCCCTTCACTCACGAACACTCACTGCTGCGTGCTTTGCGAATAAGCAGAGACGATGTTCGCCTGCACGGCGTCGTCCGCAGCGTCCGACGAGTAGCGGGCAGTCATGATGCCTTCGAACCAATTGCCCACCGCGGCATTGCTATTGTCGCCGCCGGTACCAAGACCCACCGCCCCTTGCTTGCGCATGGGCACGTAGCGGGAGTTGGGACGCTGACCCGGCATTCCCGTGGCGCCAAACGGGACCGACAGCGGGCCAGATTGCGCATCACCGGACTTGATCGTCCAATGGTTGCTGCCCGCGACGTCGCCCTTCACCATGCCCGTCACGTACTTCGAGGTGATGGGGGTGCTGCCCATATAAGGGCTAACATTGCCAGCCCAGAGACCATTTTCGAGGTCTCCCATGACCCACGGACCTTCGCCGGCGCCCCGGCCCCAAATGGTGCACTTCCCGAAGTAGACGGCTTCCATCGTGCCCTCGCCGTCATCCCGGCTGCTGGTCTCCATGTTGCCGTAGTCGAAGCAACAGCCACCGTTGGAGACGGTTCCGTCAACGACCATGTAGATGGTCTCCGCGTCGTCTCCGGTCGCCGTGCCGCACGGCATGTTGTTGCGGTAGCCAATGCCCGGAACGATTTTGACGCCGTACACCGCATGGCCGCTGAACGTCACGGGCAGGGCTTTGGCGTTTGCTTCGTTGCCCGCGGTCATCTTGGCGCCGCCCGGGGGTGCCTTAGTCAGGTGGTTGCCTTTGCCCGATTGATCATAAATGATCGAGATGGTGCAGGCATCCGTGCCACAAAAGCTGTCTTGATCGGCCGCATTGGCAAACCCGCCCGGCGTGCTGGGCGTGATCTCATGGGTCGTGCCGTCCGCTTTTTTCACCTGGTAGAGCGGGCCGGCGTACGAGGCGTAAAGGGCCCGCACGGTGCTGTGCGCCGCAACGCACGGGCCACCGTCGAGGGCGTAAATATCGCACGGCCCTTTGGTGGCTGCGTTGGGGTCAGTGACCGGCGGGGGGTTTCCGACGCACTGGCTCGACGAAAGGCTGGAGGAAGGCGCACCCGCCGTGCCCGAGGCCGCACCAGCGGTATTCCCGCCGCCGCCCGCGCCGGCATTGGCCGTGGTGAGTGTGCAGCTCAAACTGCCAACACCAAGAGCGAGCATCAAGCCAACAGAAATCTCGTTCCAATAGTTACTTTTTCGCATTAGCGCATAGATTGTCGCCAGCGGCCGGTTTTGTCATGGAATTTCGCGTGGACCGCGATTTGGAAAGGTGGCGTCTTTTGCCCGACGGGAACGCCCGACCGCCTACACTGCGTCTAACGATGTTAAGGAATTCCAGGTGTGGCGTTGCTAGCGGAGCAGGGCCAGCAGCCAGCATCGCGCGACGAGTCTCGTGAGCAGTTCGGTCTGTGTGATCGGAATCGGTACCGATCCAGCGCGGACTATCGTCGTCGATTCCAGCGACCGCAACAGCTCGGCGCCCCGGTGAAGCGGCGTGTGTCCGACGAGTCTCTGGCGTTCCGCGTTCGTGACGCGCGGGCTCGAGCCTGCGCGACCAGAACCATTCCGAGCATGTGTATGACGGCCAATCGTTTGTTGCTGGCCAAGACACTCGAGTTTTAGCTATCACGGCACCCGAGAGGACGGGTCAAATCCAATGCGACAAGTATACTTATTCGGGGTCCTTGCAAGCTTGCTAGTCGGCTTCAGCTCGCTGCCTGCGTTCGCCCAGGCCGCGCCCGACGACGACGACGAGCACGAGACGGAAGAGCCCAAGGAGGCAGAGAAGGCGGCCAAGGCCCCGGATGCGAGCACGCCAGCTGCGCCCGCCGCCGCCACCCCAGCGCCCGCTGCGACGCCCCCGGTCGAGACAGCGGCGGCACCCACCCCCAAACCAAAGTTTGGCGACCTGGAGATCACTGGCTACCTCCGTGGCAGCTTCGGCGCGAGCAGTCAAAAGGGCCGCATGACCTGCTTCTCGCTGGCTCTGCCGGGAGCATTGAAGTCCAAATACCGGCTCGGCAACGAGTGCGAGGTGTGGTCCGAAACCCACTTCACGACGGTGGTGTACGCGGGCGGCGACGGTACGGTCGCGCACGTGCACTTCATGCCCACGATCTACATCCCGAGCACGGCCATCGGCTACTCGCCCAACGCCACGGTCTCGTCACCCGAGTTTACGACCGCTACGGGAGCTGCGCTTTCGTTTCCCAACCTGTACGTCGATCTGCAAGGCATCCCCTGGCTCGCCGGCGGCACCGTGTGGGCCGGAAATCGCTACTACAAGCGTGAGTCGGTCTACATCAGCGATTTCTTCTATTGGAATCCGTCCGGTCTGGGTGCCGGCATCGAGGACATCCATCTCGGAAAAGATCTGCGGCTCAGCTATGCAGCCTTCGCGGTCGACGGTGAGCCCGTTGCCGGTCAGTCGCCCGCGCCATCGCTGCCCCCCCAGTCGA
>DASXTY010000096.1:0-1758 GCA_036505155.1 Polyangiaceae bacterium
CGAATATTGATCCGCATAAAAGTATCGGTCGGGGTTTTCGCGCACCAGCTTCTGCGCCACACGAATCGCCCCATCCGAGCCTTCCATCGGGTCACTGAACACGAGCTCGGTACCGAAGGCTTGGGTGATGTCCTTTCTAGCTCGAGTAACGTTTTTCGGCATCACCAGCTCTATCTGATAGCCTAAGGCTGCGCCCAACATGGCGTACGCCACGCCGGTGTTTCCGCTGGTCGCGTCAATCAAGGTTTTGTGCTCGGTGAGACGTCCGTCTTGGATGGCGTCCAGCATGATGCGCAGCGCGGGGCGATCTTTCACCGACCCCCCCGGATTGGCGAATTCCAGCTTCACATACACTTCGACTCCAGGAACGGACCGTGCCACGCGGTCGAGCCTGACCAGAGGCGTGTTCCCCACCGCTTCCACGATGGAGGAAAGCTTGCGCGAGCGATGGAGCCTCACCTCTCCAGGCCCAACACTTGCCGCAGCTGTTTTAACGCCCGCCAAGCGCCCGCGCCGATGCGTCGCGAAGCGAAGAAACGGAACCACTCGTGGTGCTCAAATGGCGTGGCTTCAGCGCCTGGAGAAATCAGCAAGCGTTCCACGCCGGCTCGGTACAAATATTCGCATTCGATGATGGCGCCGTCCGAGCCGCGCACTTCGAGTGCGGCCTCCGAAATGCGCCGCTGACCATCAGCGCCCACTTCGGGGAGCACCGACTGACGGCTGTAACGATCTACGGAGTCTGACATCCGCCACCGGCAATGGCTGGAACGATGCTGATTTCTTCTCCGCCCTGGATTTTGCTGTCGAGGCCGTCGAGGAACCGAATGTCTTCGTCGCCGATGTAAATGTTGATGAAGCGGCGCACGCCCTTTTCGTCCAGCAGCCGCTCGCGCATTCCCGGGTGCGCGCGATCCAGGGTGTCGATCACCTCTCGCACTGTCGAGCCGGTAGCTTTCACTTGCTCCTGTCCGCCCGTAAGGCTTCGGAGCGGAGTTGGTATGCGAATGGTTACCTCCATATTCTTCTCCTTTCAGGCACTGCAGCCAGGCGTGAGATATCGAGCCTGCTCGATTTCGAAAATAGTGGCGGCGGTACCGCACAGTGTGCAACCGGGCCGGGCCGGCACCGGGACTTCTCGCACCTGGTCCAGCTTGCCGTCATAACTCAACAAGCTTCCGAAACGAGGCGCGTCTTCCAAAATCACGCGCAGCGCCAGGTCTGCCATCAGCGCCCCTAAGAGGCCCGTCACCGGACCCATGACGCCGGCCTCCGCGCAGCTCATGGAGGCCTCGGCCGGCGGAACATCTTCGAAAAGACACCGGTAACAGGGCCTGCCCTTGGGAGCTACGCACCACGCAGTGCCGTGCCAACGGATGGCGGCACCGTGGATGACTGGTTTTTGCTCCAGCCACGCCGCGTCGGCCGTCAAAAACTTGGTCGCAAAGTTGTCGGCGCCCTCGATCACCACATCCACGCCATGCACCAGCTCGCGCGCGTTTTCTGGGAGGAAACGCGAACGGACCAGCTCGATGCGTTGCTCGGCGGTGGCTCGTCGGCGGTCCAAGGTGCGGCGCGCGGAGTCGAGCTTGTCCAAACCCACCTGATCTTCATAAAACAGGATTTGACGATGCAGATTCACGAGCTCCACCAAGTCGTCGTCCACCAGTACCATCCGCGCGAGCCCTGCGCGCGCCAGCGACAACGCCGCGGGGCAGCCGAGGCCGCCCACGCCGATGACCAGCGCGCTCTTGCCGT
>DASXTY010000097.1:0-4370 GCA_036505155.1 Polyangiaceae bacterium
GGAGGGGGACGCTCAAGACGCCCACTGCGCGGTTCAAGGCTTCGCCGGTCACGCCGTCAGCCGGAGCGCTCAAGCGCCCATCGCTCACCACCACCACCGCTTCCGGTCGTTCGCCCGCGGATGACGAGAGTCCCGAGAGGGCGCTCACCAGGTCGCTGTTGGTCCTGAGCCGCGTTTGCAACCCTCGCACGTCGGTATCGAGCGGCGTCGGCTGGCCCTCGCCAAATCCGAGGATGTCGAGTCGCACATCGCCGAAATGTTTTTTCAACGCTTGCAACGCCACCAGCGCCCGCTGGCGACGAGTTCCCCCTTCGGCGGGCAAAAGCAGGCGCCGCGATTGGTCGACCAGAACCGCCACCCGGGGTCCCACCAGGGTGCCGCGAGTAGTGACTCGCGCGGGGCGCAATAGAGCGCAGGCGAGCAACGCGCAAGCTACGAATCCGGTGATCGCGATGGAAATGCCAAAGCGTTCGCGCCTGCGGAGCTCCAGCGCCAAAAACACCATCGATACCGCACAAATTGCCAACACGACCCCGGAAACGGTCGGGGACAGGTCTTCGCTTAGAACCCAAAAGCGGCCGCGCATGCCTTGGAGCTCCCCCAGCTCACGGCTCCCTACGTCCGCGATGACGCATCAACCATTGAGCGTGAACCAAATCATCTTTGTAGTCGGAGCAAAGCACGTACATCGCCAGGTTGACCGCAAACCGAATTGCGCGCTCGCGTTGCATGGTGTTTGGAACATCCAAAGCCCAACCCCCTTGCACGGACGTCGCCAAAGCACCCATCAGGTCATGGGACAGGAAAATGACTTGGGCATTCCTGCCGCGCACAATGGCCTCCGCGTGTGGCGGCCCCGCGAACCGTCCCACAGGTCGATCCAGCATATAGAAGGTTTTGAAAATCACGTGACTCGGGTCCAGCCGCGCGGGGGGCGACTCGGGCGCAACCCGCCCCAGCTCTCTCTCTGCACCGCGCTTGAACTCCCCTGATGCTGGATCGAAGTCGTCGACCAGCATGACCCCTCCCAACTGCAGAAATTGTCGCAGCAGCTTGATTTGCCCGCCGGAGAGCGGCGGAACCGGACCCGCTCCACCCCACAAGACGAATGGCTCTTCTAAGAGCTCTCCGTCGTCGGCAGCGACCGTTCGCGGAACACGGCGGGCGGGGGCGCTAGTGCGGCGGACCAGCTCCGCAGCCCATCGGCTGGGAGCCGACGCACGCGCGGCGTCCCAGGGAGCAGAACCCGTGCGCAACATGCGCGGATGAAACGCCCCTTCTTGACCGAACGCCCGAGCATTGCGGGGCATAACCCAGCCCGCTGTGGCCACCGCAGCAGCCAGCACCACTTGCCGGCGGCCAATAGGGTTCGCTTTCGAATTCGACTCCATCACTCGAAGTCCTCGACGCGCCACAGACCGGATTCTCGCTTGAGCCGAACCGAGTGTCCGCCCGGTATGCTTACATCCGCCGAATCACCGAGCAGCTTGACATCGAGAGACTCCGGGTTCTCGAGCCCTTTTACCAGCGACCGCAGATCGTTTTCGACATTGCTCCGGGTTTCAGCCGATAGTGCTCGGATGAGCCCGGGGTAGCTGCGGCGCGCCAGTGCCAAGCGCAGCTGATCCAGCGCTTGAGCGGGAGTGTGCGCGCCCGCGGGCAATCCGCTGGCGGATTCGATTTTGAACTCGCCATCTTCAACCGGTAAAGTGGCGAGTTCTCCATCTGGGAAACGCACTTGCGCGCGCGTCTGCCACTTGAGCTGACCGGACCGCAATGCCTGACCGAGCCGGCGTAGCTCGGCGCGAGAATCCCTGACTAGGCGTTCGGTACCCGAGCGTCCATATTCCGTCTGGGCGCGCTCCGTCAGCATGGCGTGGATGGCGTTGGCGTCGCCGCGAGTTGCGGCGTCAGCGAAACGCTGCGCCACGGTCCGAGGATCCGGCACCTCCGGCCGAGCACAGCCCAGCCAGGCGCACACGCCCGCCGATATGGTCAAGAGCGCCCGGCCAACCGGGGAAGGTCCACCCGACGCCATGCCGATTCCAAAAACTCTCATTTGTAGAGAGCTAGCTAAAGCTTCGCCACTTGGCTACCTTCTGGCGACGATGCGAACCCGGCCGCCGAGCATGGCCCGGCCGACGAAAACTGGCCGAGCAATGCAAGCCCTAGCTCACCTGACCCGCTGGCTCTGCCTCGTAGCCTGCTTGCTCGGGTGCAGCGGTCCACCTCCCCGGTCGCCAAACCCCGCCCGAGCGCTCGACGAAAGGCGGGCCATCGAAATTATCGCTCGCGCTTTTCGAGACGAACACGACCGACCGCTGCCGGGGCGGAAAATCGACCTCGGCGACGGCACCCTGTTGCAGGTAGACGTGGGATCGGAGGGCAAGAAATACGGCGTATCGTACGTTACCCCGCAAGAGCGCGCCGACCTCGGTTCCGCGCTACCGCCTCGAGAGCCATCCAAGGGGGACACGCTGCAGCCGCCACTGCAACTCGTCTCCGGTTCCGGAAACGACCGCGACGCGCGCATCCTGGTCTTGTACGACACCGATTACGTGTACGACGACCAGGTGGGAACCGGGCACGAGGAAAGCATCATCACGGCGGAAGGGAAGCTCGCCCGCGACGTGCGCGATTTTTTGGTCCGGGCACATACCGACCGATGGCCTTAGCGCGCGGGATCGCCCCCGTCGCCCGCGCCCGGTCCCTGCTGGCAATCGCTGCCACCATCACCCTGGTGGGCATCGCGCTGAGCGTGTGGGATTTGGGGGGCCTTTGGGCCTGGACGGCAGTAGTCGGGCTGTTGCTTCTGGCGCTGGCCATACATCGGTTTGGACGTACGGGTCCTGAAGAGGCGCTAAACTTCGAATCTTCGAGAGAAGTCAAAAAGGACTAAGTTTCACTCCGCAGAACCGCCACCGCCACATTTGCGCCCAACGCGGGCGTCCGAAGGACGGCCAGGCCGAAGTCGCGATCGGTGATACTGAGCGAGGTCACGAAGGGCTGGTCTCCTGCGGCTTTGCCCAGCACGCCGAGCTTCGAAATGGCGTCGGCGTTAACCGCCGGCGAGACGGGGGCACCGAAAACCTTAGTGTTTACCACTAGGTAGACGTACAAGAGCGGCAGCTTGCCCATGTCGGGGAGCTGGGAGCGCGCGCTGGTGCGGACCGCGTTTTCGAGCCGATAGGCGTACGCTGCCCACGACCAGCCGGTGACGTACAGCCCTTTCACTTGGCGGTCGACCAGAACCGGTTGTGCCGCTACCCATTGACCATCAGGGCTGCCCCGAACCCCGGCAGCTTCGGGCATGGAACCCTGGGTCTCGATGTATTTGCCAGCGAGCGCCCCCTTTAGCTCCGGAAACGGCTGGAAAATATTTTTGGTCGCCATCAGGTCCTGCTCGCGGTCGTTGCGCAAGACCGTCCCGTCGGTGAGGGCGACGGCAAAAAACGTGCTCTTGGCTACTCGTAAGTCCTGAACTTTGTCCCTCGCGCGCTCCAGCGCTTCGCGCGCGCTTTGAGCATCTTCTGCCGATAGGTTTGGCTTTTTGAAGAGCCCCACGAGCTCTGCCGCGCCCACCGGGAGGCCACTGCGAATCTCTCCGACGTCGCTCCCGATGGTCTGTCGGAGCGAGACCACCTGCTCCCGAGCCTTGAGCATGCTGAGCTGAACCCCCCTTTGGCAGCTCGAGAAAGTTAGGAGAGCGAAGAGAAATGCTGCTCGAAAGCCGACTACCTTGTCCCACATGATTCCATAGACCATTGTTCGGACCATTTGTTCTGGCTGGCAAAACCTTATCAAAGTGCTAAAAGGAAACTTGGGTTCTTGTAACCTGACTCCTGTTCGCCAAGGCTATTCCCTTCCGCTGGGGGTAGCTAGGTACCATGCCCGACACTCCTCCGCACCGCCGTGGCAAACGGATCCAGACGGCTCCCGTAAATGTTCTTTCCAACGCGCCCGCCGCTTGGAAGGGACTGCGCGATTCGGGTGTGGCGCTGGAGCGGATGCTGCGGCCCGAAGATCTCAGCGTAGTTTTTCAGCCCATCGTCACCGTGGATGACGCGAGGCTTTTCGCCTACGAGGCGCTGGTGCGCTGCAGCGTGCCGAGCTTCTCGAATCCGCCGACGCTGTTCGCGCACGCGGTGGAGCTCGGTTGCGCGGGCCGGCTCGGCCGCATGGTCCGAGAAATAGCGGTGCCGCTCTGCGGGGGGTGGCCTCTGTTCGTCAACGTGCACCCGGTCGAGCTTACGGAGGGATGGTTGATTCGCCCGGATGATCCCATCTTCGCACATGACTCTGAAGTCTTCATCGAGATCACGGAATCCGTCCCGCTCAGCCATTTCGATCTCTGCATGACCGTGCTTCAA
>DASXTY010000098.1:0-2275 GCA_036505155.1 Polyangiaceae bacterium
GGCCGCCGCTGCTCAAAATGCGTTTCCCGTCAAAAGTCAGCCCCGGGTAGAAATTCATCACGGCATAGTCCCAGGACGCCATACGCGAAGGCGCGCCGGTCCCCGAGCTCACGTCGTAGGTGTTGGTGACATTTTCATCAGTGGGCCCGATGACCTCCCCGTTGCCGCTTGCAGAGTGGCAGATAAAACAGCCGCCGAGCAGTTTTTCCGACTGACCCCCAAGGTGCAAGCGCACCATGCCGCCGTTTGCAAGGCCGAGGGAGCCGGACTCGTAGGTCGCGTAATACACCACGCCCTTGAGCTTTTGCGGTGCAATTCCCCATTGCTCGGTGATGGCACCGGTGACCTGCCCGCCGCACATCTTGCTCACGGACACTTGCACCGCGTCGGCTCCCGTCGTCGATAACGTCAAGCCTTTCCAGATTGGATCAGGGATGCTGATGCGAAGCGGCGAGCTTCCCTGCGACGCTTGCTCGTATTGATAGTGCGGCAGCGTGATCTTCAGATAGGTAGCGTCGGCGCAGCCGCCTTTGAACTGAAGCTCCGGAGGCTGCAACCCGCGCGGAAAGACAGTCTTGTCGTAGGGGTAGAGCCAGCCAAATTGACCATCCGCCGAGCCGCCCCCGGCCATCTTTGCAATGTCGGCTCCGGAGATACCGCCAACGTTGTTTTGAATCTGGAGGTCCACCGTGATCGACGTGGTAATGGTGGCAGACCCGCCGGCGTTGGTGCCCACTTTAGCCGTCACCTTGACCACACCGCCAACGAACCCGTTGGCGCGGAAAACACCATCCTGACCGATGGATCCGATCCGCGTGTCGTCGACGAGCCACACCACGTCGACGGCGCGCACGCCGCCATCCAACGCCACGGAGCATTGCACCGTCTGGGGCGCGCCGGAGACAACCAGCGACCCGGGCGTGCAGGTTAAGGTCACCGAACCGACGTATCCCCCGTCGACCGTAACCCCGCCCTCCAACGAAATGCTGATGCCGCCCCCCACGCCCGTTCCGGTTGCCCCGGTCCCAACTCCGCCGTTGCCGCCGCCGCCGGTCCAACTCATGAAGTTTCCCGAGTTGCCGAAGCCGTTGGCCCCCGTGCCGGTACCGGTGCCGCCGTTGCTCGCACCGCCGTTCGCATTGCCGCCGCGAAGCACGGTTCCCTTGGAGCCGCAATCAGGGAGTCCAAAAAGCGCTGCGACAGCGCAAATCCAACCAGCCCACGAACGCCGCCAAAAGGCGCGCTCACCTCGCTCCATGGAATTCTTCATTGGCGGCCTCGCAGCAAATTACGGGTCCACTGTTGTTAGTGAGCGGAGCCGAGAAAACCGGCTCAAAAACGCAGCGCTCAATGGGCGACCGCGCTGCACACCTACTGCGACATGTAGGCGTGACAGACTCGTATCTATTCTAGCCCGCCGAGAGCGCGCACCGCCCGAAGGTGAAGCCCGCTTGGATACTGCTTGAGGTATTGCTCGGCCAGGTTGCGCGCGTTGCTCGCGTTCCCAGCCTGCGACCAGGCTTGGACTTCACGAAACAGCGCGTCTTCCGCCAAGGCGCTGCCGCCGCCCAGTCGACGGGCTTCGGCAAAAGCCTGGGCGGCTTGCACCGGCTGCCCCAGGTTTTCGAGCAGCACACGTCCCAGGGTGAAACTTGCCAGCGCCGCCCGCGCGCTCGCGCCATGAGCGCGAACCACCTGCAGCAAATACGGTACGGCTTGGGCCGGATGACCGCTCAGCCGCGCAACGTCGGCAGCCAGGAGCAGGTCTTCCGCGCTGTCGCGCACACCGGAGCGCTGGAGCACTTCGTAGGCGCGTCCGTATTCGAAGCTGCCCGCCAGGGCGCGCCAGTTTTCGCCCGGAGCTTCCAAGTCCAGCTGCTCGGGCGTCAGCGGTTGAGCCTCCTGCTCTTCCCCGAACCATCGATTTTCTCCGGTCTGCAGCGTCACTTCTTCACCGTGACTTGAAACGCGAACCCTGCCCTTGTGCACCCAGACACCCACACGTTGCTGCGCCTTTTCCACAGTGAATTCGGTGCCCACCACCGAGATGACCACGTCGCCTGCGTAGACCTCGAATACGTGTGAAGGGCGGTGCACCACGGCGAAGTGGCCCCGGCCTCGCGTAAGCCGAACGCCGGTGCGCCCCGCGCTCTGCTCCGTCACGGCAACATGGCTGTCGCGCCCGAGCGGAGTGGCCGCGGATCCGTCGTCTAGCCGAATCACCTCTGCCCGCGCTTTTGACGCGTCCGCCCGCCCGGCATTCGCAACCGGAGTC
>DASXTY010000099.1:0-13999 GCA_036505155.1 Polyangiaceae bacterium
CGCGCCGTCATCGATGCAGCAAACAGTAAGCTGCTGGTTGCGACGGACAACCACGCGAACTCCTATAAGCCGTCGCTATTCCGATGTAATCTGGATGGCACGGCTTGCACGCACACCGACATCTCCGCCGGGCAGGGCACGTATAGCGCTTATTACCTGTCGGCGGTCATCGATGCAGTAAACAGCAAACTACTGGTTGCGACGAACAACTACTCCGGTAAGCCGTCGCTATTCCGATGTAATCTGGATGGCACGGCGTGCACGCACACCGACATCTCCGCCGGGCAGGGCTTTGGCAGCGGCGATGACCCGTCGGCGGTCATCGATACAGTCAACAGAAAGCTGCTGGTCGTGACAACGAACGGTGATGTGTACACGAGCAAACCATCGCTATTCCGATGCAACCTGGATGGTACGGCGTGCACGCATACCGACATCTCCGCCGGGCTGGGCCCTGGCAGCGGCTATACCCCGTCGGCGGTCATCGATACAGTCAACAGCAAGCTACTGGTGGTGACGGACAACTACGCGAACTCCGGTAAGCCGTGGCTATTCCGATGTAATCTGGATGGTACGGCGTGCACGCACACCAACATCTCCGCTGGGCAGGGCATAGCCAGCGGCTATTGGCCGTCTGCCGTCCTAGATCCTTCAAACGATGCGCTGCGCGTTGTCACCACAAACGGCGCAAACTCCTTGGTGCCATGGCTTTTCTCGGTGTGTCTGCGCTGAAAAAAGGCCAGCGCCGCGCTCAATACCTCTGAAGGCGCAGCGCGGCAAACCATCGCGGACAAGAGCCGGGCCTACGGCATCGCTCTGGCCGAGTGCTGTGAGTGCTGTGCAGCGGTTGAGATAGCCGGCGCTCTGGGTGCTTGCGCGCCTGGGCATGTCGAAGCAGTGCTCTGCCTCGGGACGCGGCTCAAGAATTTGCTCAGCCGGCTGGTGCGCTGAGCGCTCAATTTACCGTCGAGCTAACAACGCGGCCGTGAATCTGCGAGCGGCGTCTTGCACCATGCAGGCCGCCCTGATCCTTCACCACGTACGTCAGGGATGAAGGAATAAAAGAGCTCCGGTGTCGACCAAAAACAACTCTGTAAAGGATCGACCCGGCTCGACCGGATTCGAAACCGGACCGACACCGGAAACATACCGTTGAATCAAGCGCCGCAGACCAGAGTCGTCAAGGCTTACCCCAAAATTTTAGGCCTACCGCACCGCCGCGGCATTGCTCCCGGCGTCACCCAGCTCCACGTCCGCCGAGGCCAGCTGAAAGGGTTTGCCATCTGGAGGATCGAACGGCGCCCTGCCCACCTGTACGCTGCCGAGTCGCGGGAACAGCGGGGCCACCAGGTATTGCCGGATGAAATACCACCACATCCCGTTACGCTCGATCAGGCGTGGATCGATGTGCGCCCTGAGCTCGCGATGTGCCCCGGCGAGCCGACTCCAGTGCAGACCGGGGTTTTCGTGATGCGCACCGTGGTAGCCGTTGTTGAAAAGAAAAAAGTTCACTGTCCGGGTTTCCCAGTTTCGCGAATGATTGTGCTCAGACCATGGATCGGTGTGCACGTGCTGCTCGTAGTTGAAAAGATGGATGGTCCACAGCGAGAATATCGCCGGAATGGCGGACGCCAGAGTCCAAACCCAAATCCCTTTCAGCCCGTACAGCGCGAGCGCCAGTCCGAGCCACGCCGAATACCAGCCGCCCCAAACCGCGTATTGCATCATAATTTGCCTGAAGAGACGCGGATTTTGTAGGCGGGCTTTCTTCAAATACTTTTTCGTGAGCTCGGTTTGAAAGTAGCTCGAGACGAAAAAGTAGGTTGCCGCCACCAGCGCGTTGTGCCGATTCGAGTACCGCCAGGTGATGGTCGCGTCACCGTTTCGGTTCACGTATTTGTGATGATTCAGATTGTGAGTGGGCACCCACGCATAGGTTGGAAAACCGTAAAAGAGCGAAAGAATGTTCCCAAACACTCGGTTCATTCGCTTGTTTGCAAAGGTCGGGCAGTGATTGTGGTTGTGCGCCATCACCCCGCAGCAGAGCGCCAAATAGCAGTTCAACCACAAGAGCCAGGGTGCTAGCTTTGGAAACGCATAGGTGATGCCGACACAGAGCGCCGCCATCGCCACCCACAGCAAGCTTCTGTAATCAGCTCGATAGCGCGGAAACATCCAACAGCATCCAGATTCGTCTTGGGTCAGTCCCTCGAGGCAGAAGCGTAATCACAGCTGCTTTTGAGAGTCCAGAGAGTCACACAGACTTACTGCGTAGCGGACTTCCCACTTCGGCCGAGTAGCGGATTTCCCCGTCAGAACCGGGCTGTGGCTTCCCACGGCAGCCGAGGGCCCGAGGGTCTAAGATCACCGGAACCGTGGACGCTGAGGTCGCACTTTTTGCCGGCGCGGTCGGGTTGGGGGCGGCGGTGCTGCTCCGCTTCGGCCCCTGGGGAAAGCGGATACGATGGGGTCTTGCCCTGGGGTTAGCGTATTGGGCTCTGGTCTCGGCGGCGCTGTGGCAGCCCAACGCCACGGCGGGTCAGGCGCGCGCCCTGCCAGCGAGGACCGCGCGGGGAGGCTACGTCTCTTCGGACGCTTGCAGGAGCTGTCATCCGGACCAATATGCCTCCTGGCATCGAAGCTTTCATCGTTCGATGACCGAGGCGGCGATTCCACAAAACGTGCGGGCTCCATTCAACCAGCGGCTGGAGCTTTCCGGTCACGTGGTCGAGCTCGAGCTGCGCGGCCAGGAGTTCTGGGCAAAGCTACCAGATTTGGAGGTGGCGCAGGCGCGCGCGGAGCGCGGACTGGATCCGTGGCGGGCCGATCTACCGAGAGTGGAGCGCCGTGTGGTCATGACCACCGGATCGCACCACTACCAGGCGTACTGGCTCCAGGGACGGCCGGGTCAGGGGCTAAAGCAGCTTCCGTTCGTGTATTTGTTGGCGGAGCGACGCTGGATTCCTCGACGAGCTGCGTTCCTTCAGCCGCCGGAAGAGGAATATTTTGCGCGATGGAATTCCAATTGCATTCAATGTCACGCGGTGGCGGGTCGCCCCGGGCGGGATCCCAGCATCGGTGACTTCGATACCCAGGTGGCGGAGCTCGGCATCGCCTGTGAGGCCTGTCACGGTCCAGCGGAAGCGCACGTCGAGCGGCACCGAAATCCAGTGACCCGTTTTGCGCAGCACTTGAGTCAAGCCCTTGACCCGACCATCGTGAATCCCAAACGACTGGACGCGGCTCACGGATCGATGATTTGCGGGCAATGCCACGCGTATTTCGTGCCGCTTCAGGAGTCCGAATGGTGGAAAAACGGCTTTGCGGCCCTTTACCGCGCGGGACAGGGCCTGGACGGGTCCCGCCACATGCTCGACTATTTCTCGGATCGCGAAACCCCAGCACCGAACGAAGCGCCGTTGAGCGGCCCGCCGATTCTCTCGACTAGCTTCGAAAGTGTCTTCTGGCCGGACGGAACCATTCGGGTTGGAGGACGCGAATACAATGGGCTCCTGCTCTCTCCGTGTTTTCAGCGCGGGCAGGGGCGTAGAAAGCTCGACTGCTTGAGCTGTCACTCGATGCACCAAAGCCAGCCGGACGATCAGCTGGCATCCCGCATGGAGGGAAACCGCGCGTGCGTGCAATGCCACACAGAGTTTTCCACCCGGCTCAGCCGCCATACCCATCACCAAACCGAATCGAGCGGCAGCCTCTGTTACAACTGTCACATGCCCTACACTACTTACGCTCTGTTCAAGGGCATTCGCTCACACCGCATCGATAGCCCGAGGGCGTCTTCCGTCTCGGAGCGAGACCGACCCAACGCCTGTAACCTTTGCCACCTGGATCGCACTCTGGGCTGGGCTCGGCGCTATCTGATGGA
Source organism: Polyangiaceae bacterium (assembly GCA_036505155.1). Taxonomy (GTDB): domain Bacteria; phylum Myxococcota_A; class Polyangia; order Polyangiales; family Polyangiaceae; genus DASXTY01. Next base: position 3,884 of record DASXTY010000099.1, read on the forward strand.
CTGGTACCGGCAGCCGAGCCGTGAGCCTGATGATCCTGAAGCGGTTGTCGAACCCGAAGCGGACACGGTAGCCGCCTCGGTCTTGTGGTTGCTCCGCGGGGATGCGGCAACCCGAGTGGTGGTTGCCCAAAGTTACGGTTGGAGCTCCGCGCAGCGCGCCTCCGGCCGGGACTGGCAGGCGCCGCTTCTGGCCGAGCTACTGGTGGACCCCTACTCTGCGGTGCGCTGGGTGGCGCATCAATCGCTCTCGACGCTCCCCGGTTTCGAGGGTTTTGAATACGATTTCATCGCGCCCAACGACGACCTGCACAAAGCGCGAGAGTTGGCGCTTCACCGTTCGAGCGAGCTCGGGCGGTCGAAGGCGTCAAAAGAGCTCCTCAAGGATGCGCGCGGCGAGCTCGACCGAAGTGCCGTACGACGCTTGCTGAGCGAGCGCGACGATCGCCCCGTGACCATTGCCGAATGACAGAACCTTTGCCCGATCCCCCAGAGCTCACTCCCGAGCCTCGGCCCAATCGAAGCGCGGATGCGCTCATTAAGAGACACTTGCGGCTCGGATGGTGGGGGCTTTTGGTCTTTTTGACCATGGGGGCTGCGCTGGAGGCGCTGCACGCATTTAAGGTCGGCTTCTATCTGGATGTCTCCAACGACGCGCGGAGGTTAGTCTGGCGGCTGGCGCACGCGCACGGGACGCTCCTCTCCGTCATCAACATCATTTTCGCTCTGACATCCAACTGGCTCGAAGAGCGCGGGCAGCGTCCCGCACCGCTGACCTCAAGCATGCTCATGGCGGCTACTATCTTGCTCCCGTTGGGTTTTTTTCTGGGCGGCCTGTTCATCCACGGCGGCGACCCGGGTCTTGGAGTTTTGCTGGTGCCACCCGGCGCCGTGCTGTTGTTCATCGCGGTGTTGCTCACGGCACGCGGAGTGCGATAGCTTTAAAGCGGCTTCTCCATGTGCGCGTGCGGAATCGTCACCTCGGTGAAGCGCTCACCGACCTCCACGTATCCAAGTCGCACGTAAAACGGAACCACACCGGTGCGGGCGTGCACCACCATCATCGAGTAGCCGTAAGCTCGGGCGACCTGCTCCGCGTAATGGACCAGCCTGGAACCAATGCCTCGCGTTTGGAGCGCCGGCATGACCGCAACCTGTCGCATCCGGACGCGCCCCTGCTCGAGCGGCTTTAACACCAGACACCCGATGAGCTGGGAGCCCTCGAAGGCGCACAGATGATGCGAGTCGGATTCGGCTGCGAGCTCCTCGGAGCTGAACGACAATCCCAAAGGGGCGCGGAGCAGCTCTTCTCGAAGCATCAACGTCGCTCGGTAAGCCGGTGAACCGTGCGGGACTTCGGAGAACTGGATCTGGGGCTCAGGACCAGCGAGAACCCCGCTCACGGACACTTGCCTGGCATGAAGTTCGCCGCGCACTGACATTCGCAGACCTGCTGGGCCCGAGGGTCCTGCGTCGGGCAACCGAGCGCCACCAGCCGGGTGACCGACCCGCTCTGCGGCGCGCTGACATCGAGCTCGTTCATCTCGAGCTCGAGGGACCACTCTGGCCCCACGACGTCGCGGGTCTTGTAGTTAGGACACAAGACCAGATTCGAAACTTGACTGATCGACCTGAGCTCCGGTTGAAGCGTAGACGGATCGCCCGGCACCGGTGTGAGCACGATCGTGTGCGATTCATCTGCCTGGGACGCGCCGGTGTCCGGATCGACCAGTCGCCCGATGAGCTGGGCATGCTGAAGGCCGGGCGAAAACCCAGTGACCTGTACTCCCACGAACAATACCCATCCTCCTTGCGGGGCGCTTTCGATTTGCAGCGTGTCGCCGTCGTTTATCGGCTTAAGAGGCTGGCCTGCGCCTTGATATAGCCCCGGGCTCAGCGAGAGACCTTTGGGTTGATTGACCGGAGGCTTGTGTCCGCAAGCCAAAACTGAGGTGGCGGCGAACCAGCACAACGCGGCGGTCCTGCTCACGGTAAGAGCTTGGCAAACACTGGCCGAGCGCGCAATGTTGATCCTTACCATGCCGACCGATCTCGCCGAACTCGGTTTGGAACACTTCATCCAATGGATGGGTGAGCTCGGCCAGCGGCGCGCATATTTCATGTACCAGGGCCCGGAGTCCGGGCTGGTAGCGTCACATCCCGAGCTCCAAGCCCTCGCGGAGCAGCTCCGAAGCCTGCGTGATTTTCGGGAGCACGAGGCGATTTTTCTCGAAGTCGGCCCCGAAACCAAAACCCTGCAATCTGCCTTCATTCACAAGTCTCGTCGAGGACAGGCAGCCGGGGGAGTTCGCCACTGGCCGTACCATACGCTGGAGGAGCTTCTGCGGGATGGTCTGCGGTTATCGTTGGGAATGGGAAGAAAATCAGCGCTGGCAGGCCTGTGGTGGGGTGGCGGCAAAGGCGTGATCGCACAAAAGCCCGGCGCCGAGCTCAAGGACACCGGCTATCGGAGAGCCCTTTACCGCGAATACGGTAGCTTCATCACCTCGCTCCGAGGCTGCTACGTGACCGCGGAGGATGCGGGAACCCGGCCCGAGGACATGGCCGAAATCTTTCGAACCACGCGATTCGTCACCTGCATCCCGCCGGAGTTCGGAGGCTCGGGCAACCCCTCAGTGGCCACAGCGACTGGGGTCGTGTGTGCGATGGAGGCCGCACTGGATTTTCTGGGTTTGAGCAGCTTGCAAGGAAAAAGGATTTGCGTTCAAGGGCTGGGCAACGTCGGAAGCTCGCTCATCCAACAACTGATGGAAAAAGGCGTGGGCGAAGTGCTCGCGACCGATATTTCGCCTTCGCGGACCGAATCGGCGCGCGTGCGCTTTTCGAAATTGCCTGTCGACATCCGGCTGGTCGATGAAGAGGACGTCGATCTTTTCCGAGAGCCATGCGACATCTTGTCGCCCAATGCCCTGGGAGGTGTGCTGAACCCCCAAACTATCCCGTTCATCCAGGCAAAAATCGTGTGCGGGGGCGCCAATAATCAATTGCTCGAGGACGACCGAGACGCAAACGCATTGGCTACCAGGAATATCGTCTACGTCCCCGACTTCGTCGCCAATCGCATGGGCATCGTTCGCTGTGCAAACGAGCAATACGGAACCCTGCCCGCCGATCCCGCGATCCAGCGCCACTTCGATGAAACGTGGGAAAATTCGGTTCACGTCGTTACCCATCGAATCCTGGAGCACGCTCAGCGCCAGAACACCACCCCGACGCATGCCGCCAACGCGTTGGCTGACGCGCTGAGCGAGGAGCTCCACCCCATCTGGGGCCACCGCAGTCGGACTATTTTGGATTCGCTGATGGCGGATCGGTGGCATCTTCTCGGCTAGTGCTGGGCTAGTGCGTCCTCGCCTCGGTGCCCAGATACAGCTCGACGTGGTCGATGTCCGGCAGCCAGCGCAACGCCAGCACTTCGCGGATGTCACAGCTACCAGCAACAACGGGCGAAGTGGTGGTCAGGATCCATTGCACGTTTGGCAATGCATTGCGCAGCGTGTTCACCAGCTCCCCCTGAATGCCGGGGTCTTGGTGCAAGTCGACTTCGTCGATTGCGACAACTCCTTCAGAAAGCCTTGGGTCGCGCCCCGGATACGCCGCCCACAGCGTCTTCACGGTGAGCGCACCGAAGGCAACCAAATGGCGAGCCCGAGTGGGCAGCCCATCGAAGGGCCGCTCCGCGCGCGAGGCGGACCGAAAAATCGGCTCGAAAGAAAACGGGTCCAGGCCCGCGTAAGAAAAGCCAGCCAACTCGACCAGGCTTTCGATGACGCTCCGCATTGCGTCTCCGTGCAACCGGAAGTCCAGTCCGCGCTCTGGACCACGCGGCTGAAGCGAAGACGCGATCGCCGCGTAAGCCAGCGCTTGTTTGGTGTCCCGCGCCAGATCCGAGCGATCGTCGAAACTGAGGCTTGCTCGCACATCGTAGCGAGCGACGTTGCGCGTGGGCGCGATGATGGCAATGGGCTGTCTCGAGAACCATCGCGCGCTCGGGATGGCTAAAAAGGCAAAGCCGCGCTCGCGCGCAAGCTTGTCGAACATGGCCTGCTCACGGCGGCGCAATCCCTCCTGCTCGTCGGAGACAAAAACTCGCGCGTTTGGGCTGGCCAAACTCAGCGTGTGCGGTCGCTCAGGGTCGTCTTGTCCGAGCGACCATTCGCACATCACGCGCGGCGGCGTTTGCTCCTCGGCCGGCTCGAGCTGGGAGGGCCGTTCCAGCGTCCGCTGCGGTTGCTGAACGATGGCGTTACCGGGGCGCGTGGTGGCAATCGCGTTGAGCAGCGCCGTCTTGCCCACGCCACCGCCACCATGGACCACCGTCACCATGCGAGGGCCCTGCTCGTCACTGAACGGGAAGCTCATCTGCCGGAACGGGCTCAGGGCGGTGATCTCTAGACGCACCACACGCATTTTCGAAGAGTGTATGAGCGCCTCGAATCAGAGTCCAGTCCGGAGCCGCGCTCCGCACTCAGAGCTTGGGCGGCCGCCGATCCCGCACAGCCCGGGTGGCGTCTTCCAGTACCGTCCCCTCGCGCAGGCACTTGTAACAATCGTCCTTCTTTTTTGGTCCGCATCCGTAGGTTCGCTGCAACTTCGCCAAAAGGTGCAGCGACCGGCTGTCGCCGTCTTTGGTTGCGCGAGGCAAAATGGCAAGGTTTTCTTCACATGTCTGAGCTCGCCGTAAGTCGATGGCGACGCGGAGCGCAGGTGTCGCTTTCGGAAGCACGTCTTTGCTGTAGACCAGCGCCTCCGCCAGCTCGGTGGTGGCGTCTCGACCCCGAGTGCCGGTCCACACTTCGTACAGAAGCTCGACACTGATCGGCCCGGGCAGGTGCGCCATGGTATCGAGCGCGGTAACCGCGGTGGCTTCGTTCTGAGCAAAGTCTTGAAGGGACTCGAGCACTGCGTGATCCTTGATCAAAGTCGCGTTCTCCTGCAGCCGCCGGCGAAGATCGAGGGCGTTCTGCTGGGCGCGCACTTGCCGGCCCTTGGCACGCGCAACCGCCTCCTCTATGCGGCGCTCCGACGGCTGCATCGCATCGATCTGCTGGATCGCTCCCGCTTGGCCGCTTGCTGCGAGCTCCACAAGCGAGCCTGGGGCGCGTTCAGGCGGAGTGGAAACTCGTGATGCCGCGCCGGTGTTCGACGAACTCGAGGCCGGTCCAGCTTGGTCAGCGAACCGTCCCGCGCTGGCTACACCTGCACCCAGCAGCGCAGCCATCAATCCGATGAGAACCGCAATCACGCAACCGACCGCGGCAAAAAAGGCCCATAGCGGGGAGCTACGAGCACCAATCTGCACCGGCTGTTTCAGAGCTTGCATTAGGCGAACCGGTACAGGTTCGGCTAGAACTTCAACCGGCACACTATCCGTCTTGGACTCGCTTGGCGCCGGGTAGAGCCCGAGGATGGTTCTCCCGGCCACGGCCTTGGTGGGGACGTCTGGGTCCGGCAGAGGAGGCGCCGGTTGAGTGTCCCCGACAGCGAGCGGACCGTGCTGCGTCAGAAAATTCAAGCCACCATCCACGGAGGCGTCCGGAGCGCGCCCCGCCCGGACGCTAACCATTGGTTTTACCGGGCGCACCATGGGCTGGACCGATGGCGAGAGCGCGTGCAACGGAGGTGGCGACGGGGCAGACGCAGGTTGGTCCGAAAGGTCGCCACCCGATTCCAGGAAATCGGCTTCGTCCAGCGGCATTTCGTGCTGCGCACCCGCCGGTGGCTTGTCGTCGGCCATTGGCACCCAGCATAGCGCGGGAAGAGTCCGCGACCAAAAGCGCTTTCGCCACGAATCCGAGCCCCGGGGCCGACCCTTATTTCTGCCGAGTGTGCGATGTTTCCCCCCTCTTGCTACCGCACATGCCAGGAGGGGTGGAGCAGGCTAAACTGGTAGCTGGATCCGACAAATGTCGCGGCGTGCCGTTTGGTTGTTACTGTTGACGGCTGTAATCTGGTCGAGTGGATGCTCCCGACCGCGCCGCTCCGTAGCCCGCGAAGCCATCTTCTCCCGACCCAAAGGCTTCGTCGAAGTAAGCGTTGGCGGGGTGGCGGTAACGCCGGGTGGAAACGCAGTTTTGTTAGTCGATATGGCCCGCCGCAAAATGGTGCCCATTTTGATCGGGGACTCCGAAGCGATGAGTATTCAGCGTCGCTTGGAGCAGCGCCAAGCCGGCAAAAACTCCGAAGCCCGCCGCGGTCTGGCCAAGCCGAATCCTTCCTGGTTCGAGCGGAGCGGTGTTGAGAGCAGTCCGACGCCACCCCCGAGCGGACCGGTGCGGCCGCTGACTCACGATCTTCTGGACTCAATGGTTACACGGCTCGGTGGCCAAATACACAGCGTACGCGTGGAGCGACTCGATCACGGCGTCTTCTACGGCATCGTGGTGCTCAAAACCCGAGGCACTCTAGTTGAGTTCGACGCCCGCTCATCGGACGCAGTAGCGCTTGCGGTGGGCAACGGCGTCCCGATTTTCATGGCCCAGTCGGTACTCGATCAGGCCGGCATGGGGCTCCCTGAGTCTCCCCCGAGTCCTGGCGAGGAATCGGTTGCTCTGTAAACCGCTTGCCAAATCAGAGCAAGTTGAGCTTGTATCGGTGCAATGACGGAGCGATCGCGACTGCCCTCGATTCGCGTGCACGACGTGGTGGTCGGGATCGACTATTCCAAGTCGTGCAAGAACGCGCTGGCGGCGGCGTTCACCATTGCCGAACGACGGGCCGGCTCCAAAGTGTACGTGATGGCAGTTACCGAGGATCCAAAAACGGGTCCGCCGGAGCAAAAGCAACTTATCTTGCAGCAAGCTTTGACCACCCTGGACCAATACGTCGAGGGCCATCTCAACCAGAGCAAAGTCGCATTCAACACGGCAAACCTCAAAACCCGAGTGAGCATTGGCGAACCAGCTGCCGAGATCATGGCCCTCGCGACCGAGGTCAACGCCAACCTAATCGTTTTGGGGAAACACAAGCGCTCCGGGGCGAACGCCACATCTCCGGGGTCCGTCACCAGCCAGGTTATGGAAGCTGCGCCTTGCTCGGTGCTGGTGGTGCGCGGTGAAGACAACGGCTCCTCCTGAGCCCGTTCTGGTTCTGAGCCGGACGCTTTAGCTTGGAGGGGGCGTCAGCGCCCGCTCCGCTTCGCGGAGCCTCCCCCCCCTCGCCCGCTCCGCTTCGGTGCGCAGGGCGCCCCTAGTGCTGCCCAGCGGCATTGTATCATCCGAGTAGGAACTTGAGGCGCGCGGCACTAGGCTCCGAACCATGCGCGTGCTGATTTGGATTGTCGGGCTTTTGACGGCTGCCGTTTTGTTGGTGACCGCGTACCTGCTCAAGGTGCGCTACGATGACTACATGAGGGAGCTCAGCCAGTGCCGATCGAGCGCTCAAGAATTGCGCTCGAAGCTGGGGATTCAGAGCAGCTTCAGCGCTCAAATGAAGGAAGAACAGCTGCGGCAAAAGGCAGCCGTCGCGGAGCTTTCAGACCTTCGTCAGCGCTGGGCGCAGACCGAACAGCGCGTTCAGGCTTTCAAGGAACTTCGAGGAAAACTCCAAAAAATGATCGACACTGGGAAGCTCGACGTGTTGGTGCGCAAGGGCAGGATGATACTGAAACTTTCGGCCGCGGTGCTATTTCCCTCCGGGGAAGCGGACCTCTCCGAGGATGGCAAGCAAGCGCTCCAGGAGATCGCAACGGTTTTGAAGACCTTCTCCAATCGTCAATTCATGATTTCTGGTCATACCGACAACCAACCGGTGGTGCGGGCCGGCTTCAAAAACAACTGGGAACTCTCCACTGCGCGTGCCGTGCACGTCACCGAGTTTTTGGTGGAACAGGGAATCAAGCCGTCGAATCTGGTGGCGTCGGGATATTCCGAATACGATCCGATCGTCAGGAATAGCGCCAAGGGCGCGGCGCACAACCGGCGAATCGAAATAGAGCTGCTTCCGAACCTGGCCGAGCTTCCCAAGCTATTGGATGAGACTTCCCCAGCCGAGTCGCTTAAGCCGGCTCCCTAGGCTAAAGTTCCCGATCACGATGGAAGTGGAGCGACGTGGGCTCGGCTAGGCGTCAAACGGTCAACTTCGACGGGCGAGACTGGCTCGACCGGAGGAGCAGTGGAGTGCTGCTGCACCCGACCTCTCTTCCAGGGCCTTTTGGGGTTGGCGACCTGGGGCCGGAGGCGTACCGCTTCGCAGATTTCCTCGCCCGCGCGGGCCAAAGCTGGTGGCAAATGTTGCCGGTGAGTCCGCCCGGGGGCGGCAATTCTCCCTACGACAGCCCCTCTTCCTTTGCGGGCAGTTGGCTGCTCATCAGTCTGGAAGAACTGGCCAGGGTGGGCTGGGTGGATCGGCTTTGGCTGAACCACCCCCGTTCTCTAGCTTCGGCGGAACGTGCGCTCTACGCGGATGCCATCGCGTTTCGCATGCCGGTATTGCGACAGGCCTATAGCCGATTTCAGGAAAAGGCCCCCGGACGAGAACGCGAGCGGTTCAGAGCTTTTGTTCGGGGGAACGCCGACTGGCTCTCGGATTATGCGCTCTACGTTTCGGTCAAGCAGTCCTTCGGAGGTCTGCCGTGGACGCAGTGGCCGAAACCGCTTCGCACCCGTCAGCGTGCCAGTTTGAGAGAAGCTCGACGTGCGCTCGCAAATGAAATCGGCTACCACGAGTTTCTTCAATATCAGTTCGACCGACAGTGGAGCATGCTGCGCGCCTATTGCCACGAGCGTGGTATTCGGCTCCTGGGCGACATCCCGATGTTCGTAAAACACGATGGGGCGGACACCTGGGCAAACCAGCGATTATTCAATCTCGATGGAGCAGGCCAGCCGCGGGTAACGGCCGGAGTGCCGCCCGATTATTTTAGCCGTAGCGGTCAGCTTTGGGGGAACCCCGTTTACCGCTGGAAAGCGCTAAAAAGGATCGGCTACGCCTGGTGGATCGCGAAGCTCCGCAGAGCTCTTCAGCGCTTCGATGTGGTACGGCTCGACCACTTCATTGGCTTTCATCGGGTGTGGCAAGTACCGGCCGGCGCGAAAACCGCCAAAAAGGGCCGTTTCGTCGGCGTACCCGGTGCCGATTTTTTGGCGCACGCGGGGCGAGCACTGGGCGGATTGCCGTTTCTGGCTGAAGATCTCGGAATCGTTACGCCCCAGGTGCACGCGCTTCGCGACCGGTTCCGGCTGCCCGGCATGCGGGTCCTGGCGTTTGCTTTCGACAGTAGAACCAGCGATCACCAGCCGCACCGGTACCCGCGACGCACCGTGGTGTACACCGGAACCCATGACAATGACACCATGGTGGGGTGGCTCTCGGCTCGTTCGCCGGAAAAAAACGCCGGCGCTGCTCGGGCGTTACGAGAGGCGCAGGCGCGTGCTCTGCGCTATGCTGGCGGTGATGGCAAAGAGGCGCATTGGGCGTTGATCCGCCTCGCGTTGATGTCGGTTGCAGACCTCGCCGTTACCCCCTTACAGGATATGTTGGGTCTAGGTTCGGAGGGACGCATGAACATACCCGGAACGCCGAGCGGTAACTGGGAGTGGCGAGTGCGCTCCGACCAGCTCTCAGCGAGTCTAGCGGAACGCATGGCACAACTGTGCGCCGACTACGAGCGAGTGCCGGTGAGCACGAGCCGACCTGGACGTCGCAAACAGCGGTCTGAAGGCTAACGGCTTTCGTGGCTGATTTCGCGCCATTTCAGCTCAGTCGGTGCGCGCTGAAGCGGCTGTGCGCGCTGCTCCTGTGCGCGGCGTGTTTCAACGGCTGGTCGGTGACGTCGTGGGCGCAACCGGTGGAGAAAGCGCCGCCCCAACCCGAGACGGCACAGCCGGCGCCGACTCCGCCGGCACAGAACGTTGCCGAGCCGCCCGCGCAGCAGACTCCGCCACCCACACTGCCTCCACCGCCTGCGCCGGAGCCTCGTCAACCAACCCCTTCTCGCCAGGAGCCGGGATTACCTCCCGAGGTCACCATTGTCGCGCCGAGCAACCTCCAAGTTCGTTACGCGCTCGAGAGCATTCAGGTAACCGGCAACGTCCGCACTCGATCGCGCGTGGTGCTGCGGTATGTCCCCTTCAAACCGGGCGACATCATCGACGTGGA
>DASXTY010000100.1:0-11402 GCA_036505155.1 Polyangiaceae bacterium
TGGCGCAAAACGCGCTCACGGCACTTACCAGGCCCTGGCCGAAGATCCGGACATCGACGTGATTTACGTGGCCACTCCCCACCCCATGCATCGTCCGGACTCGTTATTGTGCATGAGCGCCGGGAAGGCGGTCTTGTGCGAAAAACCCATCACCGTGAACGCCGCCGAGTGTGCGGAGCTGATAGCGGCAGCTCGTGGCAAGCCCATATTTCTAATGGAGGGGATGTGGACCCGATTTCTGCCGGCGATCGTCAAGCTGCGCGAACTTTTGGCCAAGGGAGTGATCGGCGAGCCCAGGATGGTCACCGCCGATTTTGGGTTTCGCGGTGGGTGGGATCCCAAGTCGAGGACCTTGGACCCGAGCTACGCGGGAGGCGGTCTCTTGGATGTGGGTTGCTACGTGGTCGCGCTGGCGTACATGGTCCTTGGTCGACCGACTCGCGCCACCGGCGCCGCGCACCTGGGCGAGACGAAAGTCGACGAACAGGCGGCCGTGGTGCTCGAGCATCCGGGCGGCGGGCTGTCATTGCTCAGCTGCGCCGTTCGCACCAATACCCCCTGGGAGGCGCGAATCGACGGAACCGAGGGGCGGATTCGGGTTCCGATGTTTTGGTGCGCCGACGAGCTGCACCTCGAGGCGGATGGCAAACCGGTGGAAACCATTCGAGCGCCGCGCGAGGGCCACGGCTTCAGCTACGAAGCCAGCGAAGTCGGTCGGTGCTTGCGCAAAGGCCTTTACGAGAGCGAAGTGATGCCGCTGGACGAAAGCCTTCACATCATGCAAACCCTGGATGAGTTGCGGCGACAATTTGGGCTCACCTATCCCATGGAGCGGTCGCCCTAATTCCGATCGCGAGCACCTGAGGAAAACCATGCGTTACACCAAAGTAGAAGGACTCGAAAAGCCGGTATCCCGCATTGCGCTCGGAACCATGATCGTGAACACGCGCGAGCTCGAGCGCAGCTTTCGCTTATTGGACGACGCGCTGGAGCTCGGCGTAAACACGCTCGACTCGGCGTGGGTTTATGCGGGCGGAGACAGCGAGCGGGGCATCGGTCGCTGGATGCAGGAACGCAAGAATCGGGACCAGGTGGTGGTTCTCACCAAGGGCTGTCACCCGAATTCCGATCGGAAAACGGTGACCCCGTTCGACATTCAAGCCCAGCTGCACGACTCGCTCGCGCGCTTGCGCGCCGATTACATCGACATCTATCTCTTGCATCGCGATAACCCGGATGTACCGGTGGGCCCCATCGTCGAGGTCCTGAACGACCTGCGGCGCGAGGGCAAAGTGCGAGCCTTCGGTGGTTCCAATTGGACCGAGGCTCGTATCAAGGAGGCGAATCAATACGCTGCTGGCAAAGGGCTCATGGGCTTTACCGCAACCAGTCCCAATTACAGCTTGGCCGAACAGGTACAGGACCCCTGGGGCCCGGGCTGCAGCACCATCGGCGGCCCCGCGCACGAAAAAGACCGTCAGTGGTATCGAGAAAACCAAATGGCGATCTTCGCGTATTCCAGCCTAGCGCGCGGGTTTTTGTCAGGGCGCATCACTCGGGAAAACTTCGAGGAGCAGAAAGCCAACTTGGATGACGCTTGCCGCACGGCCTATTGCCACGAGGTGAACTTCAAACGGCTGGACCGCGCCCAAAAGCTCGCCCAGAAAAAGGGACTCAGCGTACCGCAGGTTTCCCTCGCGTTCATCCTGAGCCAGGGGCTCAACGTAATCCCGCTGGTGGGCGCGGAGACCCGTGACGAAATCCAGAGTGCCGTAACTGCGAGCGATATCGAGCTCACTCCCGAAGAGTCGGCCTGGCTGGATTTGCGCGCGGAGCGCGCCTAAACTAACACTAAGCGCTCCGCCGCCGGCGAGACGATGAGGGCTGGGAAGGCGAAGAGGGGCGCGGCGGGCGCTCCATCAACTTGGGCAACATTTCCCAGGAACGCTCGCCGGTGATGAGCCGTGCTCCGCGCCGGTAGGTGAGATAACTCCAGCACCAGCTGAGCATCACGGCGACTCGATTGTGAAATCCGATGAGGTACCAAATGTGCACCACCACCCAAAGCAGCCAGGCGAGCCGGCCGCTCAGGCGCAAACTTCCGGCCTCTAGCACCGCTCGCGAGCGGCCGATGGTGGCCATGATGCCCTTGTCGCGGTAGTGAAACCGGCGTCGCCGCCGGTTATTGACGCTCGCCGCGATGGCTTGCGCCACGTAGCGACCTTGTTGAATCGCCACGGACGCCAATCCCGGCAAAGGATTGGCGGCTGAGCGAGGAAGGTAAGCGGCAATATCGCCGATGGCGAACACTTCGGGATGGTCCTTTATCGAGCAATCCGCCTCCACCTGAAGGCGGCCCGAGCCATGCCGCGGCAATCCGGGCGCTTGCGCCAGTGGGTTTGGCTGAACTCCGGCTGCCCAAACAATGGTGGCCGCTTCGATGGAATCGTCCGCCAAATGGACGCCGAATTCATCGATGCGCTCGACCTTTGCACCCAAGCGCACCTCGACGCCCAGCTCGGCGAGCTGAGAGGCCGCTTTGTGCGAGAGCTTTTGGTTGAAGCCGTTCGCGAGCAAGCGGCCGGCCGCCTCGAGCAGAATGACCCGGGCTTGCCGTGGCTCGATGGCCCGAAAATCATCGGTCAAGACGTAGCGCGCCAGCTCCGCCAGGGCGCCGGCCACCTCTACCCCCGTGGGGCCTCCGCCGATGATCACGAAGCTCAGTAGTCTGCGGCGTGCGTGCGGCGGGGCGCGCTCGGCAGCTTCGAACGCGAGCAGAACTCTACGCCGGATTTCCAGCGCGTCCTCCACCGTCTTAAGCCCCAGCGCAAACTTGCTCCAGTCGCCTTCGTGACCGAAGTAGCTGGTCTGTGCGCCGGCGGCGATGATTAAATAGTCGTAGCCGAGCCGTGTGCCGTCTTCGAGCGACACCAGCTTGCGCTCCATGTCGACGCCGGCGACCGAGCCGAGCAGCACTTGGGCATTGCCTTGTCGGCGCACGATGCTCCGGATCGGCGTGGCGATGGAAGCTGGGGAAAGCCCGGCCATCGCAACTTGATAAAGCAACGGCTGAAACAGGTGATGGTTGCGCCGATCGATGAGCGTCACCCAAACCGGCGACCACGCCAGCCGGCGCAAAGCCGCCAAACCTCCGAAACCGCCTCCGATAATCAATACATGTGGGGCGGTCGGAGCCGGCGCGCCGGTCATGCAAATCCTGCGATCCCGAAGCCTACACCGTTTCCGCTGCCGGCCCAGCGCCTATCGCGGACGCTCGGCAAGCGGCTCGTATCCGGGGCATTCCAATACGGGAAGGCGGGGGTATTTGGGATAACGCCGATCGGTGCGCGAACGCTCACACAGCCAGAACTGCCCGCCCTTGGCTGAAACCACCAATTTCGAGTGGCGGCAGTTGGCGCACAGGCCAACCGAAGCCGACGAATCGGGCTGCCTCACGCCAAAGTCGCCTCGATGGCCGCGACGTCTTCGGCGCTGAGCGACAGATTCGGAGCCTTGCAGCTATCGATGATGCTTTCCGCCCGCCGCGCTCCGGGAATCGGGATGACCACTGGGCTCTTGGCCAGCATCCACGCCAGCACCAAGCGGTATGGACTCACCCGGCGCTTCTTTGCTTCTTCCGAGAGCCCGAGGGTTCCGAGAGTCGGCGCCAAACGGGTTCCCCCAAATGGTGAATACGGCAGGAACGCCAACCCGTGACGGGTGCAATAATCGAGCACACCATCGCTTTCGGGATTGCGGGCGTGGACGTTCCACCGATTCTGCACGCTGGTGATCGGCACGATGCGCCGGGCGCGCTCGATCTGTGAAACGTTGACGTTGGACAATCCGACGCGAGCGACTTTCCCCTGTTCTCGAAGTTTTGCGAGCGCTCCCACGCTGTCTTCGAAGGGTACGCGCGAGTCGGGGGCATGCAGCTGCAGGAGGTCGAGGCACTCCACGCCCAGAGCGCGGAGGCTGGCATGGGCGGCTTCCACCATATATTCAGGTCTCGCGTCGACCGTCCACGCGCCACCCGGTCGCCGGCACGCACACTTGGTCGCGATCAACACGCGCTCACTGCGATCCCGAAGAGCCTTGGCAATGAGTCGCTCGTTGTGATTGAACTCGCTCTCGTCCAAGCAATAAGCGTCTGCGGTGTCGACCAAAGTAACCCCCGAGTCGAGAGCCGCGAAAATGGTCCGCAGCGACTGCTCCTCCGTGGGCCGCCCAGAGATCGACAAAAGCATTGCTCCGAGACCAATCGGGTACACTTCGGGGCCGTCCGCTCCCAGCGTTCTATTTGCCAGCGGAATGGGTCGGCTTTTGCTGGACACTGGTGCTCCCGTCAGCTGCTCTCATACCGGCTATTCGGCCGACCGCGGCACCCCATCAGTCTAACACCGGGGATCATAATAATGAGGGGACTCAGTGCCGGCCCCAGGGGCCAGGTGCACCAGCGCCACCCTCAGGCGAAGGCGGGGATGGGAAACCGCAGCCTTTCCAGCAACTTTCGCAGTCTTCGCAGGGGTCAAAACTCCGGCTGTGCCCGAGTGGCGGGCGGTGTGGGATAATCAACTACACCAGTTGGCCTACGAGTGCAAGCTGCTTGCAAACTGTCGCGCTCCCGGCTTTCCGTCCTGGAAGGAGGCGCTCCCCCTCGAAGCGCCTAGCCGCCTGGGCACGCGGGGAGCGGGTACTTACCCCAGGTATTGACAGGCGCCATGGCGCTGCTCTTCCGCTTTTGCAGGTCCGGGGTTTTGGCATGGGGAGCGGTCGCGTTCGCCCTGCTGATATCGGCCGGCGCGTGCAGCGGAAGCACCTTCTCCACCTCGAACGGTGCGGGCGGTACACGTGGAGACGCGTCCTCGAGCGGTGGACCGGGCACGGGCGGGCTAGTGGAGAGCTGCACCCCTCCATTTGCAGATTGCAACGGAATCGTTTCTGACGGTTGCGAAGCGAAAACTTCGGCCGACCCCAGAAACTGCGGAACTTGCGATAATATCTGCACGGCTCCCGCAAACGCCAACGCGATCTGTTCGGCCGGTCAATGCAAGTTCGAGTGCGCAACCGGTTTTGCCGACTGTAACGGGCTCCCAACCGACGGCTGCGAGATCAGCACCGGAAGCAACCTATCGAATTGCGGAGGCTGCAATAACCCTTGTACGGCTCCGCAGCCCCTCCCGGCTAATGCGACCGGCGCCATGTGCGAAGGCGGTCACTGCGGGCTCGCCTGCTCCTCCGGTTTTGCCGACTGTGACGGCCTCGTCGCCAACGGCTGCGAAAAAGACGTATCGACCGATCTGACGAACTGCGGAGGGTGCGGGAAACCGTGCGACGTGGGTCAGGTCTGCGGAAATGGAGGCTGCACCACTTGCCCAGCGGGGTGGATCATTTGCGGGCTTCCCCCGATCTGCGTCAACCCGTGCCTCGACCCAAACTGCGGCATTTGCGATAACAACTGCTCCGCGATCGTAGGGCGTTGTTGCAAAGCTGACGTGGTGGGCTGCTCCTGTAGCGGCGGGTGTTGATCTGAACACGCCGCCCGGACCTGGACGCGGTTCCCTACGCCGACTTTCCGAGATACGCCTTGAGTTGCTGCGGCACCGTCCTTCGGAGCAGAACCGAGGTGGCTTCCCAGCGCTGAGGTGGCTCGAGCTCGATAAGGAAGCGCACGTCGTCTCCGACCTTGCAAGCGATCGGTATTCCGTCGCGCAAGCAAATACGATTAGAAGTTAACGCCGGGACGCGTTCGCCGGGCGTGATCAGGCCTACCAAGTTGAGCGGATCGGCCGCACTCATCGACACCAGCTCTCCCCGCTTGTCCCGACGTCGAGTTGAACGCAACAATGTGACCGCCTCGCTGAGAGCGAACTGTTGGCCCGCAAAGCCGGCGACGAAGCGACCGCCGCGCACTTCACCGCGCGCTTCGAGCCGGTAAAACACCCGGAGCAGGTCACGCCAGGGATGCGGTACGCTCTCGCGCTCCAGGATGCGGTGGAAAACCACTCCGTAACGGCGCAACAGCGCGCGCGCCACGTGCTCGATAGCGGCGGCATCGGGGCGGCTGTCCGCGGTGGGCTCACCGGGGCGCTCCAGCAACGCCCAGCGGCCCGCGCTCTCCATTCCGAGCTCGGCGACGCGCCCGCGCTTTCGACGCGCGACCAGAGGCCTTCGTTGATTGGATGGCGCGAGCAGCGCGCGCAGACCCGAAAAGCTATCGGAAGTAGCCAAGCCGGCGGACACCAGCTCCGCCAGCCCTTCCTCGACTTCGGTGCGAGGGCAATGCGCGGCGGCAACCATCTCTTGGAAGAAGGAAGCACCCGAGCGTTGCAGATGGTGAAGAACACTGTCGGCTCTCGCAGAGAGCTCCAGCGGGGCCGAGGGGTCACTCCGGTACGCCCACACCGCTTGACTCGACCGCGGCAAGAGCGCGATGGGCGTGGCGCGCACGGGTCCTGCGCGTTTGGTACCGGGGGCAGGCGCCGATGGGGTCAGTCGCGCCCAAACAATGCGTCCGGATAGACATAATGTGTCGAGCCAAGACGGGTCATAGTCCTTGACCCGGGCCGGAAGGATTTCCCCTTCCCAGGCAGCCGCGGGCGCCTGAAACCCTTCGAGCTGGCCGAGCACCGCGCTCAGAGCGTCGGGTCCCTGCATGCGCCGCACCGCGCTCAGCCGCTGCCATTCCAAGAGGAAGCCCATGAAATCAGCGGCTGAAACCGGCTCGATTTCACTGCGCAGCCGGGTCAGGGTGTACCGGTGGATGCGGGCTAGAAGTCGTCGCTCGCACCACTGTTCCTCCGCCGCACCGGGGGTGAAACCACCGCGCAGCACGAATCCTTCGCCTTCGAGACTCGCGAGCGCGACCTGCACCGGCTCGACCGGAAGCCCTGCTGAGCGCGAAAGCTCCGCCGCCGTGACCGGGCCGGTGCTTTCGAGCCGCCCCCGGAGCACTTCTACCAGCGCGGTTTCGAATGAGTCTGCGGTTGTTCTTAGATCCGCTGGCGGTGTGATGTGTGGCGTCAGGGATGCACGCGGGTAAATCAGTTCCAACTCTTTCAGACGTTCCGCAGCTATCCACAAACGCGCAGCGCCCGCGCAAAGCTCGGCGGCCCGACCATCGCGAGCCAGGGGCTCGAATAATCCGGTCCAACCTTCGCGCAGCCCCTCTTCGACGGTGACGAACCCCAGTAGCACCAGCGCGTCGTGCAGCTCGTCGGGTGTTTGCGGCTGCGGCCAGACTTCCGACTCCACGCGCTGGATGGCTGCCGCGTCGAGCGCACCGAGATCCGAGGCCGTGGCTGGATCGAGCCAGCGACGTGCCAAAACTGCTTGGGTTCGGCGCTCCTCGAGCGGCGCATCGTCTAAAAAGGCGTAGGGCCGAGCGTTCAGCACTTGCCGCGCAAAGGGTGAGGGTCCGGTGAGATCGCGCGCGACCCGTTGCTTTTTTCCGGAGTGGATGTCTTCGAGCAAGCGCTCGAAGGCGCTGGCGTCCATGGCTTCTTCCAGGCAATCGTGGATGGTTTGCCCGACCAGGGGGTGATCCGGGATTTCTCGGTCGCCGGGCAGGTTATCCTGACAAGCCGCGCTATCGGGGAACACCGCCGCCATCAAATCGTCGGCATCCATGCGCTGGAAACGCGGTGGAACCTTTTTGCCGCCGCGCCAGCGCAGCACCGCCAGAGCGCGCGACGCATTCCAGCGCCAGCGCGTGCTGAACATGGGTGCGACCAAGAGCGCCTGCACCAGCAGCGGGCGCACGCTGAGCGGCTTCAAATAGTCGAACACTTCCTCCAGAACAAAGCTTTGTGACGGCCCCAGCGAGAGCAGGATGGCATCTTCCGTGGCCGCTGCCTGAAGCTCGAAGTTGAATCGCTGGCAAAAGCGCTTGCGCAACGCCAGACCCCAGGCTCGATTGATGCGGCTCCCAAACGGCGCGTGGATCACCAACTGCATGCCGCCGCTTTCGTCGAAAAAGCGTTCCATCACGATGGTATCCAGGGTCGGCATCGCCCCGAGCGCAGCCCGCCCGGCAGCCAAATATTCCACGATGAGGTCTGCGGCTACGGGCCCGATCCCGGTTTGCTCGCACAGGGCCTCGGCAGCCGCGGCGGCACCGGAAGACAGTTCCATAGCGGAGGCGAGCTTCTGGTCGACCAGGCCTCTTATACGCGAGACGGCTTGCGAGAGTTCCGGAGTCCGCGCCGGCGCTTCCCCGAGCCAAAATGGAATGGTCGGCGCCTGCCCCTTCGCATCCTCCACGCGCACGCGCCCCGGTTCCACGCGCAAGATGCGCCAGGACATGTTGCCGAGCTGGAAGATATCGCCCTGCATGCTTTCAATGGCGAAGTCTTCGTTCAGCGACCCCACTAGCGCTCCGGTCGGTTCCTGAATCACCGCGTAATCCGCGTTGTCCGGAATGGCCCCGCCTGAGGTAATGGCAGCCAGGCGCGCACCGCGCCGCGCGCTCAAGCGCCGGTGCACCGCATCCCGGTGCAGGTATGCTCCGCGCCGTCCCCGGCGCGTCGAAAAGCCCTCCCAGAGCATGTGCGCCACTTCATCGAAGGTTTCTCGGGTCAAATTCCGGTAGGGATACGCTCTCCGCATCACCGAAAACAGCGCGTCCTCCTGCCAGTCTTCGCTCGCCACGGTGGCGACCATTTGCTGCGCCAAGATGTCGAGCGGCGCTTCCGGAACGGTGACCCGGTCGAGCTTGCCCCTGCGAACCCCGTCGAACAGCGCTGCGCACTCGACCAGTTCGTCGATGCTCAGCGGAAATATCCTGCCTTTCGGCACCCGACCGAGCCCGTGTCCGGAGCGACCCACGCGCTGCAAAAAAGCGCTGATTGAATGGGTGGTGCCCACTTGGCAAACCAAGTCGACCGCGCCGATGTCGATGCCGAGCTCGAGAGACGAGGTGGCTACCAAGGCGCGCAGCGCGCCCGACTTCAGTCGCTGCTCCGCGTCGAGCCGGTGCTCACGCGATAAGCTTCCGTGGTGAGAAGTGACAGCCTTTTCACCTAGACGCTCACTAAGGTGGCGCGTCAACCGTTCAGCGAGCCGTCGCGTATTGACGAACACCAGGGTCGTCCGTTCACGTTCGATGAGAGCTGCGAGCCGGTCATAAACTTCTTCCCATACTTCTCCGCTCATTACGGCTTCGAGCGGCGAATCCGGGACCTCGACGGCCAAGTCCAGCGAGCGCAAGTGCCCCGAGTCGATGATGCTGCAGCGCGGCACACCCTCCGGATTCAAGCCTCCGCCACCCACCAGAAAGGCTGCCACGGTCTCGACTGGATGTTGAGTTGCCGAGAGCCCAATTCGCAGCGGCCGCCCGCCTTTCGCCAGGGCCTCCAAGCGCTCCAGCGACAGCGTCAAATGTGCGCCGCGCTTGTTGGTCACCAGCGCGTGGATCTCGTCGACGATGACCGTGCGCACCGTGCTCAGCATGCGGCGACCGCCCTCGCTGGTGAGCAGAATGTAGAGCGACTCCGGCGTGGTCACCACGATGTGCGGAGGTCGGCGCGTCATGTGATTGCGCTCGCGAGCTTGCGTATCGCCGGTGCGCACCATGGTGCGGACTTCCACCGGCGCAAGCCCCGCAGCGGCGAGCTCGGTTGAAATGCCCGCCAGCGGCTCCTGCAAATTTTTCTGAATATCGTTGGACAGCGCGCGGAGCGGCGACACGTAGACGATGCGTGTCTCATCCGGAAGGCCCCCCTGCTGCAATCCTTCTCGAAACAGATCATCCAGCACGGACAGAAACGCCGCCAGCGTCTTGCCGGAGCCGGTGGGTGCGGCGATCAGTGTATCGCGCCCGGCGCGAATTGCAGGCCAGCCGGCGCTCTGACATTCGCTCGGCGCGCCGAATGTGCGGGTAAACCAGCGCGCAACAACCGGATGGAGAAGGGAATCGGTGGACACGGCGAGCCTCTAGCCTTGCGCAACGGGTCTCAATCGGCAATGTTGCCGACTAGCGAAGGGGTTTCTTCCGGGGCTGAGGCAGCGGGTGTTGTGTTGCCCCCATCCGCGCGTTCCTCGGCGGTCGTTGTGGCGTGTCGATTGCCGAGACGAGCGTCGATGCCGCCTGCGGCCGCGCGACTTCCCCCAAAGCCGTGCTCGCGCGGGCCCGTCGGTTGGGAGCTCGCTGCGGCCCCGCGCTCCACGCGGCAGGGGGAAGTAGGCAGCGCAACGCGGTGCCTCATGGCGAAGTTGGGGCCTCCCCGGGGGCGAGGGTGCGCCGGGTTCGCTAAGCGCTCGTGCTCGCGAAGATGCAACAAGAAGACGACGGTGGGGGTGGCACTTGGCCGCCGGCGGACGGCGCCCCGCCACCCGCGGTGCGGCCCTTGGGGCTGCGTCAAGGCACAAAAGCCCATGTGGAACACCCCGTGCTCCCTGAGGCGGCAGCGTGGCGGGACGCGGCAACTGCACAGCTCGAGCCCTCTTGGATGATGGCTACAGTTATGAGCGCCGCCGGCCGGAAAACACGACGCTGTACAAAGTGGTCTCGGAAAACCTCAGCACCTTGTACGCCGCAGTCGAAGCGGGCTAAACAGCGTGGCACTGCCCGGGTTCGTACGACAAGAGCTGGAAGGGTATCTCGACTGCGGCCTCTTATGCCGAGGCTTTGCGCTCTTGAAATGCTCCGAATGCACCGAGCGAAGGCTGGTCGCGTTTTGCTGCAAAGGTCGCGGATTTTGCCCCTGTTGTTTGGGCCGAAGGATGTGCCAGTCCGCGGCAAATCTTATCGATCATGTTGTACCGCAAGACGTTGCGCTCAGGCAATGGGTGCTGACGCTGCCGCACGCGCTGCGTTACCGATTGGCGTACGACGGCAAACTGCTCGGAGCCGTCTGCCGAATCTTCGTCGATTCGGTGCTCGGTTGGTACCGGCGGCGGCTGACCCAGCAGGCTGGGGCCCAAGCCAAGGGTGGGGCTGTAGTGGCGATCCAACGCGTGAGCTCGGATTTGCGGCTCCATCCTCATTTTCACGCAGTCGTGCTGGATGGCGTATATGTAGAACACAGGGGAGGTGGACTCGAGTTCATGGCGCTGCCGCACTTGAGCACGACCGAGGTTGCCGATGTGTTGCAGCTGGTGCGCGCGCGCATCGTCGGTTATCTCCAGCGGCGCAATGTAATCGAGCAAAACGACGAGCTCAGCGTGCTCGACGACGAGCTCCGCGAGCGCGAACCCGCGCTGGCTGACCTGGCTCGGGCCGCCGTCTCGGGCCTGGAGCCAGCGGGTCCGGAGCTACGGCGGCGGCTGGGGCCAATTTCGCTCCGAGGCCGACCCGGAGTGGAGATCTTGCGGCCGCTCTGTGCTCAGGAGCTCGGCTTCAACCTGCACGCAGCCACTGGCGCCGGAGCTCTCGATGCTGATGGTCGCGAAGCGCTCCTAAA
>DASXTY010000101.1:0-6137 GCA_036505155.1 Polyangiaceae bacterium
TTCGGGGCCGGTTGCAAAGGTCCAGTTTCGAAGGTCGACGCCGTATGCGCGCGCATAGTTCTTCAATACCGCTGGGGTATCATTTTCGGGGTCCAAAGTCAGCGAAAGCAGGCGCAGGCGGCAACCCGCCCTTTTGCCGGCTTCGGGCGCGTTATTCCAGAGCAAGGAGACTTCCCGCATCTTTTTGGTTGTAAGCGGGCAAGCGTCGGGGACGGTGCAAGTTGTGAAAAAGAATCCGACCAAAAGATAGCCGTCGGAAACGGAGTGAAGTCGGAACGTATTTCCCTCCTGGTCAACCAGCTCGAAGTTGGGGATCGGGTCCGGGTATTTCCAGTTGTCGACCAGCCGTTGCCACTCGGCCTTGCCATCGAGCAGGCGTTCACTGCTCGGAAGGGAAGAGACAGACGGCTTTGCGCCCGACTTTTTTTGTGCGCGACAACCCCACAAGGCGGCGAGCAGCGAAAGACCCGCCGCCCAGCGAGCCGGCGTCAGGATCACTCGAAGGAGACGTCGGCCTTGGCTTCGCCCTTTGCGGCGACCTCGACCGCAGTTTCCTTCTTGCCGAGCCGTTCGTGCCACACTTTCAACGTGTATTTGCCGGCGGGAACGTCGGTGAAGCTGAAGGCGCCGTCTGCCCCGGTCACTGCCACGTAGGGGTGCGTTGCGCTGAAGATGTAGGCGTGCATCCAGTCATGCGCGTCACAGCTCACGGCGATGACTCCCGGTCGCTTTAGCTTTTTGGTGATGGTTTGCCCCTGCTTCGGGAGCGCGATGTTGAACAGATCTTTGGATCCTTCTTGGGCCACCAGATGGGTGTTGTGCAACACCGAGTCGCTGTTGGTCACGACAACGTCGCTTCCGCTGTAACCGATGGCGACATGCGGATCGAACATGCAGCCCTTGTTGTCGATGGAAACCGGCTTGGGGTCGAGCTTCTTACCCTTGGTGATACCGTCCAGGTACACGATGGCGTTGCTGAGCTTGCCGCCTTTGGCCAAAAGCGCGTTAGCGGGCTTTTCGTCGCCGGTGCACCCGACGCAGCACACCTCCTTATCCTTGCTGACCTTGATTTTCGAATCGGCTTCTTTGCCGGCGTAGCTGACGGTGCCGGTGATCTTGCCGCCGTCGGCAACGGAATCCAGGCCCTGGTATCCCCCGGATTCAGCCGAGGCAGCCGGTGGCTTCGATGTTTCGGACTCCCCGCCGCTGGTTTGGGCCGCGGGTGCGGAGGAGCTGCCCTCGCTGGGGGGGGCCGATTTTTTGCACCCCACGGAGGCGAGGGCGCCGACCAGCGCCGTGATCGGGAGATGACGGGAGAGCGTGAGCTTCATCATTTGCCTGTTCTTTCTGCGCCGGTCCGGCCCAAGAGCCGGGAAAACATGGCTCTGGGCGCAAAACCCGAAACAGCGTACGGACGGCTCCGCTCTGCGTCAAGCCCGCGCCGTGTCCAGCCGCTCTGGGGTGGAAATTTGCGAGCTCCGTGTGGTATTCGGCTTATTGGCTCTGCCCCGCCAGTCCGCCAGCGGACGGCGCAACGTTCATGAAGCACTTCGGGCTGATCGCGCTTTTTACTCTGCTGGTCTCGTTGATGTACACGGGCGTCGGGCAGCTGCTTCCTCAGCTCGAAAATCGTCCTCCTCCGGAGGTCAAGGCGGGTTCCAGTATCGGGCCCGAGGAGCTGTCCGAAGCGGGCGCTGCGGTGTTCGAGACGAACTGCAAACAGTGCCACAAGATCGGCGAACCGGGGCGAGGGCCCAACCTGGATGGCGTGGGCTCGCGCGCAGCGCTCCGGGCAAGCGAGCGGGCGGCGACCACCGGAAAAACCTATACGCCGTCAGACTACCTCATCGAGTCGCTTTGCATGCCGCAGGCGTATTTGGTGCAGGGCTTCGGTCCCATCATGCCACCCCAAGGCAAAGCGCTTTCCGGCGGTCAGATCTTGGCGGTGGCGTCATTTCTGCAAACGCTCGGCGCCGATGCGACGCTCAAGGGAACCGATGTGGAACCCCTTCAGCGCTTCGGGTGCGGTAGCGCTGAAAGCGGCGGCGCGGCGGCGGCAGCGGCGCAACCGGTCGGTCCGCCGGAGAAAATCGTCGAAACGTTTGGCTGTGTCGCGTGCCACAACCTGGACAGCGACGTGAAGAAGATTGGTCCCGGGTTGAAGGGTCTGGGCACGCGCCTCAAGCGAGCCGAAATCTACGAGGCAATTCTCGACCCCGATGCCAGCGTTGCTCCTGGTTACCCCAAGGGGCTCATGAAGAGCACCATCAAAGGCAATGGCTTTTACGAGCGCATGACCCCGGAAGACTACGCGGCGCTCGTCGACTGGTTGGCCAAACGATAAGAAGCGCAAAGAGGCTCACCCCATGTACACGAGCGCATGCTTCGTAATCTACCTTCTGGCGGTGGCTGCGCTTTTCGGCTTTCGACAGCGGCTCGGGGTGTTCTGGTCGGCCTTTGGCTTCACCATCCTCACACTGTTGTACTTGAGGTTTGGATTCTCTCCGTTGATACCGCGGAGTTTCCAAATCATGGGTGGCACTATCACCATCATCTCGGTCCTGCTCTACGTCACCAGTAGTCAGGCGGGCCGAGAAGCATTTTGGTTGCCTATCCGAAACTTGATGGTGGAGCGCCGCCAGCGCCCCGTGCTCTACGCTTTGCTCGCGATCATTCCCGGTGTGGTCGCGTGGCAGAGTTACGCGGCGAGCCTCCCCTCGGAGGAGCCGCCTCCTTTGCTCCGCTCGGTTCACCCGTCTCCGCCGGGGGCCATCGCGATTTCGCCCCACGGCGCGAAGGAGGGCAAGACCGTCGATCTCATTCTGGGTCGGAACCCTTACCGCGAGCTCGAGACCTCGAAGCCGGAGGAGTTCAAAAAGCGAGTGTCCCACGGCAAATCCGTGTACTACCAGAATTGCTTTTTCTGCCACGGCGATAAGCTGGTCGCTGATGGTCACCTCGCCGGCGCCCTGAGTCCGCCGCCGGCCAAGTTCACCGACGAGGTTCTTCCCATGTTCCAGGAGACTTTCTTCTTCTGGCGCATCGCCAAGGGTGGGCCGGGGCTCCCGGATGAGGGAACACCGTGGGACACGGCCATGCCGGTTTGGGAGAAAATGTTGAGTGAGGAGGACATGTGGTCGGTCATCCTCTACCTCTACGATAGGCAGGGCCTTCGCCCGCGCAAGCAGGAGGCCAAGGCGGGCAAGTGATGACGATGGCGACACGGACCAGCGCAAAGACCCTGTGGATTTCCGCTGCCGGATTTCTGAGTGGAATCCTAGTTTGCCTGCCTGCGCCCGCTGCTCAGGGCGACGCCAAACGCGGCAAGGAGACGTACGAAAAGAATTGCGCTCAATGCCACGGCGAAGAGGGCGGCGGTGACGGGCCGGCTTCGCAGTTCATGCTGCCGCGCCCGCGCGTGTTCAAAGAGAGCAACATCTACAAGTTTCGCACCACTCCATCCGACGCGCTCCCCACCGATCAGGACATATTCAAAATCATTACACGCGGCATCCCGGGAACGGCCATGCCGTCGTTCGCCAGCCTCGCCGAGAGCGACCGTTGGAACCTGGTGGCTTTCGTCGAATCGCTGGCCGAGGAATTCAAGGACCCCAACGAGCTCAAAGATGCAAAGTCACTTCCCGAGATCGAAAAACCGCCGTCGCGGCCGGACGCCAATGCGGCTTCCATTGCGCAGGGCAAGCAGCTGTTCGACAAGAACCAGTGCTGGAAATGCCACGGTCAGAGCGGCCGCGGAAACGGCCCGTCGTGGGGCGAGCTCAAAGACACCTGGAGTGCCCCCATCTTACCGGCAAACCTGACCAATTCGGAATCGTACCGAGGAGGCGCGGAGCCGTCGGACATCTACCGGACATTCAGTACCGGGCTCAGGGGAACTCCCATGCCCGAGTACCGCTCCGCCATGAAGCCCGAAGAGCGCTGGCACTTGGTAAACTTCATCCTGAGCCTGCATCAACGGCCCGCTGCTGATCCCGGCTCCAAGATCGTCGCTCGCCGGGTTACCAAGTTGCCGGCCACGGACGACGACGCCGCTTGGAAAGCTGCAACGCCGGTTCGTCTCCGCACGCTTCCCAATGTGATCGAGCCGCCGCGGCTGTTTTGGCAGTCGGTGGAATTTCTCACCGTTCAGGCCCTCTACACGAACAATGCCATTGCCCTGCGCGTCCAGTGGGACGATCGCACCGAGTCCAAGGGCAGCAACCTGGACAAAGTGTACGAAGATCGCGACGGCAGCATATACAAGGGCACCGATCACCCCGACCAGCTCGCAATTCAGCTTCCGGCGCGTTTTCAGGAAAAAGTTCGCCCGTATATCTTGTTTGGCGACCGAAAGCGCGAAGCAGCCTTATGGTGGTGGAGGGCAGACCAAAACACATTTTCCGAGATCAACGCCAAAGGTTACGGCGATTTCACCCCGCAGCCGGCCGAAAGCCAAGGGCTCACCGGCAGGGTGAGCTACCAAGACGGCCACTACACCCTGGTAGTGCGTCGCGCCAGAAAGACCAGAGACAAGAAGCATGACCCGCAGTTTCTTGCCGGCGGGTTCATGCCGATTCTTTTCAATGTGTGGGACGGAGATCGCGGAGAAGTGGGCACGCGGCGAGCCCTTACCGCCTGGTATTGGTTGTATTTGGAGGCCGGAGTCCCCACTGACGCCTACGCGGCCCCCCCGATCGCCTTCGTACTAACGCTGGGGCTCCTATTGGGAGTGGTGTACCGGACTCGAAAAAGGAGTGGAGCCAAGGCATGACGAGGGCGGACGCTTTTTGCAAGGCCGGCTTTTGGGTCCAGCTGGTCCTGCTCGTCCTGGTTGACTGGGGCACACTGGCCGCTTTCAGGCGATATCCGGTGCCGGTTTATCATTACGTCGGCTTTGCAGTGGTCAATCTGGTGCTGCTTTCCACGACTTTCGTGATCTGGAGCTGGTTACGCGACGCCCAACCGTACCAGCGGGGACCAGGCTGAAAAATGGCAGATTCATCAGCCACCCCACTCGAACTACCATTGCGGCGCGCTGAAGAAGGCAAACGCCTGATCGTCGTTGGCATCATTGCGTTTGCGGTTACCGGTGCGGCGCTTTTCGCGGCTGCCCTACACCGAAGTACTGCGGATCGCGGCGCCCCCGGCCATGCGATATCGGAAATTGCTCGACCGCAGCCGGACGGCACATTTTTGGTCACTCTCGATGCGCGTGACTCGCATCGATGGGTCGGGTACGACTTGGGCTCGGGGCGTCCCACGCAGGCTGCCGAGCAGGCGGATTTGTACCTCCGCCGGTATCTGTTGCGCGCCCCGGCGGGAGCAGCCGACCTTGGCGGTGTGCGGTTGGAGGAGGCGAAGCTCCCAAGCGGAGCAGAGTGGATTCGAGATGCCCAGACCAAAGGCGAGTTGTGCAATCCAGCGCTATCGAGTTGGTATGACTACTCCTATTGGTCGCATCGGCTGGAACCCAAGGGTCATACTTTTGC
Organism: Polyangiaceae bacterium; assembly: GCA_036505155.1. Lineage (GTDB taxonomy): Bacteria > Myxococcota_A > Polyangia > Polyangiales > Polyangiaceae > DASXTY01. The sequence continues at coordinate 5,490 of DASXTY010000101.1, forward strand.
CGTGCGGCGCGCTCAGAGGCGCGGCATCGCGTATTTTCGTATCGAGAGCTACCGCTGCGATCCGGGAGCACCGGGCTGCGTGACCTTTCGTTATCGATTGATCCCTGGAGGCTCCGATGGCAGCTGAAAGCGTGTTGATTCGACGGAAGGCCGCTCTGGCGGCGGCGTGCCTGCTTCTGTTTGGAGCTCGCGCGGCGCTTGCCGCGCCGGAGGGCAGCCCCGAGTATCACACCCTGTTCGATCCCAAAGGGGCGATGAATTGGCTGAACCCGCGTCTTATCATCTGGATATTCGCGGAGCTGCACCTATTGTTTGCCGCGTTCGTGCTGGCTGTACCCATGTTCGTGGTGATCATCGAAGTGGTGGGGCTCCTGGTAAAAGATAAAGCACAGGCACAGCGCTACGACGGCCTGGCCTACAGCTTTTGCCGGCTGCTCACCACGGCATTTTCCGTCACCTCGATTCTGGGGGCGGTGTTCACTTTTGCTAGCTTGTTCCTTTACCCGAAAATGATGAGCTACCTGGTGGACGCTTTCGGCCCCAGCATGTACCTCTACGCGCTCATTTTCTTCGGAGAGTCTTTCAGCCTGTACCTGTATTATTACGGCTGGGGCAAGCTTCGAGGGTGGGGTCACGCCGCGGTTGGGC
>DASXTY010000102.1:0-7329 GCA_036505155.1 Polyangiaceae bacterium
CGGAAGGAGCAGCGCCACGTGCTCGCCCGGCTTCACACCGAGGTTGCGGAGCCCCCCCGCAAAGCGTTGCGCGGCCGCGTGTACCTGCGCATAAGTAAAGCTGGCGTCGTTTTGAATCAGAGCCACCTTTTCGGGGGTGCGACGGGTGCTTTCACGTAAGCCGACGGCGACGTTCAGAGTCATATGAAAACTTTCTGGATGGGGCCCGCGGCCCGGTTTACATCTTCGAAGAGCTCGGCGTGAGGCGAAAACCTCAGCCGAAAAACATGGATCGGCGCTGACTGGTCATTTCGCGCACCGCTTCCCCCATCGCGTTGCGGACGCGATCGCTGATGGCGCGAACCACCGTCGCGTTACGAGCCGCCTCCGGCGGGTAATCGAGATGGGGGAGGAGCGCTGGCAAAAACCGAATCCTCCATTTCGAGGGCAGGGGGAGTGGAATCAGCGGGAACAGTGTAGGAGTGATCGGAAAAAACGGCCACTCGGTGGTGCGCTTCCACCAGCTCCAATCGAGCTTTCCTAGGATTGGATAGGCTTCGGCGCTCCCCACGATCACGAACGGGATGATGGGTGCGCGGTGCCGGAGGGCCATTTTGACGAAGTCGCTGCGGCCGAACTTTCTGAGCTGATACGCCTCCTTGTACAGACTGAAGACGCCCCGGATGCCCTCCGGGAAAATCCCGAGCAGCTCGTCGTTTTCGAGCACGAAGTCCGCGTTCTCCTGACAGGCGGGGATTCCCCCGAGCTTAGTGGTTACATCGAAAAGGAAGGGGAAACGAAATCCGGCCGGGTGAACCAGAAACCGCGGGTATCTCGAGAGCCTCTGGACTAGGAGGTGAAACACCATGATGCCATCCCACGCGATGAGTCCTCGGTGCAACCCCAACAAAATCCCGCGGCCAGTCTTGGGCACGTATTCGAGGCCTTCGACTTCGATTCGCCAGTAATGTCGAAACAAGAAGTCGAAGAACCTTTTTCCGGTCCTCGCGATGTACTCTTTGTCCATGCCGAAAGCGTCGAAGGAGCCCTTAGCGGTTATGGCCGCCTCCGCCTCGGGGCGTTCGAGAAACTCACAGAGCGCGCTGGAGCTGTTGCGTAACGGCGTGAAACCGAGCTCTTGTTTCGCCTTGAGGTTCGATACCGTAAAGGAGAATCGGATGTAGTCGAATCGGTCGACCGATTCGCCATTTCCGAGCGGCTTCAGCGCGGCGCGGGCCAGCGACGGAAGCCCCGGCATGAGCGGCATTTGCGGGGCGCGAGCCATTTGAAGAGCGGCCTTGAGTGGTACCACCCCGTCCGGAGCGATGTTGAACACCCCGCCGGGGCTCCGATCAGCGGCTTGCGCGATCGCCGCTGCGAGATCGCCCGGGCTCAGCAGCTGGAGCGATGGATCGTGCCCGGCGAGCGTAACCGTCAGCTTGTGTGAAAAGAGCCGGCTGAAAAAGTCGCGACCTCCGGGCAGCAGGACCGGAGCCGCGCGCAATATCGTGAGTTTTACACGGGCCTCTGCCATAAAGGTCTTTTGGGCCAGCGCCTCGAGCTTCAGCCACGCCGCGCTCACGCTGTTACTGCCGTCTCGCACCAGCGGTCGCGCTTCGGAGATGAAGCCTGGGTTTTTCGAACTAGGCGCGTACACGGCGCTGCTCGACACGATAACGACGTGGCGAACTCCGGCTCTCAGGCAGGTCTCGAAGACGCTTTGTGCGTCGGTGAGATCCGGTGCCGAGAGACCCTCTTCGATGGCGGGCACGAACACCGCGACGTCCACCGAGCCTGGGTCTATGGAATATTCGAAATCTCCCTCGAACGCGCCTTGTCGCTCGACACTCAGAGGAGAACCACCGCGCAGGGCCTCGCACAGGGTTTGGCTCAGGGCTACGTTTGCCCCGAGGATCAGAAGCCTGGTGCCGTTGGGTGTGGACACGGTAAGTCGCGGGGGGTGCCGGTCAAAGCCTTGCTCGGCCCCGATGGATAGTCGAACCGGGGTGGATTGGGGAGCCGAAAGCCTGCCGCCCGCGTCGATTGCTGATGCCGCCCGATGTTTGCTCGGATAGCATCGCCCGTCGCCATGCCGAACAGGTCCCAGGACACCACCGTCACCGTAGCGGAGCTGTCGCGTTTTGTCGCGCACGTGCAGCTCTTCGCTGCCCTCGACCCCGCCACGCGAGAGGAAGTGGCCAAACAGTTGGATATCCTCCAAATCAAGCTGGGCCAGACGGTGGTGGTCCAGGGGGAAGTGGGTGACTCCCTTTACTTGGTGTTTCGCGGGCTGCTTTCGGTGCTGGATCGCTCGCCCGAAGGAGCCGAAGTGTTCCTGGGTACCCTCGGCCGCGGCGAATTCTTTGGTGAGATGGCGTTACTCGAGGACCAGCCGCGCACCGCGACGGTGCGCGCGGAACGCGATTCGGTGTTGTTGCGTCTCTCGCGAACGGGATTCGAACAGCTGGTCGAACGACAACCGGCGGCGCGCTCCCTGCTCGCTCTGGCCATGGAGCACCGACGTTTGCGAAGTGACGCGAGGCGGTTACGCCCCGGAACCGAAGAAGTCGTCGAAACGCTGGGCCGAACACCGCTTTTCAGCTCGCTCGACCGAGCGGCGCTGCTCGACCTCGAGCCGGAGGTGCAATGGATGATGCTCCCCGCCGGTGAATATCTGTTTCGTCAGGGTGATCCGGCCGATAGCTTGTATGTGATTGTCAACGGTCGCTTGCGGATTTTTCGCGAGCAAGAAAACGGCTCCGAGGTGCCCATCGGCGACCTCGGACCGGGGCACTGCGTGGGAGAGCTCGGCCTGCTCACTGAAGAGCCGCGTGCAGCCGCAGTGCGCACGCTGCGAGATGCCGAACTCATCCGGGTGCCCAAGGAAGCGGTGGAGCTCCTGCAGGAGAAGCACCCGCAGACGCTGCTGGGCTTTCTTCGCGCGATCGTGGTCCAGGTGCGCGCGAGCGCGCCGGTCGGCGCAGGCAAGGTGGCGGTGGCCATCGCCGTCATCCGTTCGTCGCGTGCGCTCCCCCCCGAGATCCGCGAGCTCACCAAAGGGCTTGGCGCGGCAGGCGCAATCGTACGGGTGACGAGCGATGATGCACGTGCGGTGGGCTACGATGGCGCCTCCGAACAAGGCGGGGCCGACCCGCTCGCAGTGAGCCGGTGGCTCAACGAGCTCGAGGCGCGCCACCGCTTCATCCTCTATGAGTGCGATCCGACGCTTTCGGCGTGGACCAGAAGGTGCCTTCGCCAGGCCGACCGGGTTCTGATCGTCTCCGATATTGAAGACGACCCGCGTCCTTCTGAGATCGAGCTCGAGCTCGCCCACACGCGGGTCGGTGCGATGGCGGTGAGGAAGGACCTCATACTCGTGCACCCGGGACACACCAGGCAGCCCCGAGGGACGGCCAAATGGCTGGCCCTCCGGCAGGCGGAAGCCCACCACCACGTACGCGCGGGCTCTGCCGAAGACCTGGGTCGGATGGTTCGAAGGATCTCAGGCCGAAGCGTGGGGCTGGTTCTCAGCGGCGGGGCCGCTCACGGATTCGCACACATCGGCGTGATTCGAGCGCTTCGAGAGCACGCGATCCCGATAGACCGAGTGGGGGGGACGAGCATGGGCTCGGTCATCGCCGCGGCCTTCGCGCTGGATTGGAGCGAGTCAGAAATCGTAGCGGCGGTGCGGCACATTTTCGTGGAATCAAAGCCGCTTTCCGACGTAACCGTGCCCGTGGCCTCGTTTCTTGCCGGCAACCGATTCGCGCGCGGACTGAAGGACGTCTTCGGCGACACGATGATCGAGGACATGTGGCGCAGCTTTTTTTGCGTATCGGGGAATCTGACGCGCTGCGAGCCGGTCGCCCATCGCACCGGTGCGCTAGCTAAGCAGGTTCGAGCCAGCTGCACCATTCCCGGCCTGATCCCGCCCACCATTTCCGGCACCGATCTTCTGGTCGACGGCGGAGTGGCCAATAACCTACCGGATGACATCATGCGCGCAGAAGAGGAGGGGCCGGTGATCGCGGTCGACGTCGGCCCTTCGGTAAACCTATCCATCGAGCCGGGACACACCGAGTATCCGAGCGGCTGGCACGTGCTCTGGAACCGCGTGACTCCGCTCGGCAAGCGGGGCACCGTGCCGACGCTGGCGCATATCCTATTTCGCACCGCGGCGTTGAGCAGCGAGGCTGCGACGCTTCGTGCGCGCGCCAATGCGGCGCTTTACCTGCGTCCACCGGTCAGCGACTTCGATTTTCTCGATTTTCGTCCGCTCGGCGAAATTGCTGAGGTTGGGTATCGCTCGAGCGTGAAGGCCATTGCAGAGTTCAAGGCGTCGCTCGGTCTGTGAAATCCGATAGAATGCGGTCGTCAATCGCTAATCCTTGTCCGGATCCACCGACTCCAGGTTTGGGTCGGAAAGCCGGCCCAAACGACGTTCAAACGACTTGCGGTCCAGTCCGACGAGGCGCGCTGCAGCGCTCTTGTTGCCTTCGCACGCTTCCATGGCGTGCTGAAACACCGCCAGCTCGATGACATCGAGTTTGGATCCGCGGCGCGCGGGAAGGGCAAGGATGGCCCGGGCCATCTTCGACACCTCGATGCTGGCGAAGGCGCCGGGGAGCCCGACAAAATTGCGCACGGTTTCCAGGTCGATCTCATCTTTTTCGGACACCGTCGCGAGACGCTCAATCGCGTTCTTGAGCTCGCGCACATTGCCCGGCCAGGGTCGATCCTGAAACCAGCGAATGGCATCCTCGCTGAAGTGCAGACTGCGGGTCTGCTGCGCCAAGAAAGCCTGCAACAAATCGGGGAAGTCCTCCATCCGGTCCCGAAGCGGCGGCACCTGGATGCAGAGCACATTCAAGCGATAGAACAAATCCTCGCGGAAAGTTCCCTGCGCAATCCGCCGTTCCAGGTCCGCGTGGGAAGAAGCCAGCACACGCGCCCGCAGGGGCACGGATTCCTCCGAACCGAGCGGCTGAAACTTCCGTTCTTCCAGAACTCGCAACAGCTTGGCCTGGAGCTCGATCGCCATTTCTGCAATCTCGTCCAACAGCAGCGTTCCGCCGCCGGCGAGCTCGAGGTGGCCCCGCACCCGTCGTTCGGCTCCTGTAAAAGCGCCGCGCTCGTGGCCAAAAATCATGGATTCGACCAAGGTCCCGGGCAGCGCCGAACAGTTCAAGGCCAAGAAGCGCTCGTAGCATCGGCTGCTGGTTTCGTGGATGGCCCGAGCCACCAGCTCTTTGCCGGTTCCGGTCTCGCCTCGAATCAGCACCGGCGCATCGGACGCTGCCATTCGCTCGATGAGCTTGCGCACCTGCTCGAGCGCCATGGAGCGCCCAATAATGGCATCGGTTCCCCAACCGCCCTGTACCTTCTGACGCAGCCGGGCGACTTCTCCCCTGAGATTGAGACGCTCCCGGATCGACTCTACAATCGGCAGAAGCATTTCCGGAGATAGCTCGTCTTTCAGCACGTAATCCTGGGCTCCACTGCGCATGGCCTCGCGGATGTGGGCGATTTCGGTCGCAGACGTGATCATCACCGCGGGAGTCTTGTGCCCCTGCGCGCGAGCCCAGCGCAGAAGCTCCAGACCTCCCCGGTCGGTCGGATCCTCAGACAGGCGAATGTCCAGCAGCATCATGTCGATCGGCTGAGTCACCAGAGCACTTTGTGCGCGCTCCAGACTCTCCGCCTCGAAGACGCTCACGTCAGCGAGCCCGCTCAAGATCTGGTGCAACACCGCTCGAGCGCTGCGTTGATCATCTACGACCAGGATGTTCACGCTGTGATCGCCCCAATCTACCTCAGGCGCCGCCGTGGCCCCAGAGTGGTGACGGACATGTTACGGCGGCCCTCTGAACAAGCCAATACCGCTCGAGACGGCTGGTCCGTAGCTTTGCGCTCGAGGCGCTCCAGAAACGCCGCGCGCTCCTCCGCCTGTTTGGCCCATTCAGCCAAGTGGTGTGCGCCCAGCGCCCTCGCTCGACGGGAGGCGCTGCGAAACTTCGCTCTCGACCGCCCGAGCAACCGGGTGAGGACGCCCGATTCGACCACCATTCGCCGAACGAAACTGGGCTCTGTTGGGCGCTCCTCGCTGCGCCGTCCCGCTCGGAGCCCGCGAGCAAGACATACCACACAGGCGCCACGCCGAACCCAGTCGTCTTTCCAGCCGTTGACCTGGCTCTCGAGCTCTCGCGCGAGCCACACATCCTGCAGGGTTCTTTTAACCGCTTCGAGGCGTCTCGGCTCCCAGCGAGCCTTGTGGGCCAGCGCAATGCTGCCGCTCAGCGCCGGCCGATGTAGTCTCAGAATGAGCGCTTGGTACTGGCCCAAGCTCACCGGTTCTGCTCCTTGCAAAAGCACCTGTTCGTCGGTTACCGCTGACGCTGTCTGGCGGTCCGCATCGCCACACCACAAAGGAGCACTCGACCAGAGATTCGCCCCCGCTCGGTCGCGCGCGTCGCGAAGCCGCGCTAGCAATTCATTCACGTCCGCGGACCTTTCCTGCTGGCGCGCGATCTCGCGCTCGACTCGGGCTCCCAATACACTGAGCAGGTGGCACATAACCGCATCCCGCACGTCGCCATCGGTAATGCTCGGCATCACTTCGGCGAAAAAGCTGGGAGCGGCCAGCGTGACCTCCCGCAGATAGACGTTGCCCCACTTTGCGTCGGCCGCGGACGCGAGCTCCAATATTTCCCTGAGTTTGTTTTCGCTGGAGGACAGATGTCGGGGCAAAGTCCCGCAAAATGCGCTGTACAGGGCATCGACGTGGGTCCGGCTCATCATGGGAGGGTTCTGGCCGCGAGCGGGCAATGACCGTGCCAGAACCGTCGAGAGCCCTAAGTTACTGAAATCATTGATTTCCGACTTCGGGGCCGGCTCTTGAGTTGGTCGGATCCGACCAACCTATGCCCGAAAACGACCAACCGGCCAGTAGGTCGGCTTAAACATCTGACTCACGGTCCAAACTCGATTTTCGGTGAGCTGGCTGGGATTATTTGAGGTCCGATTTGGTCGGATCCGACCAGCGATTGTCCAAAAACGGGCAATCCGGCCTACGGGCCGCAAAGCGGAATCCAATGATTTCAGGCACTTACAAAATTGCCCCCTCCGGCACAAAAGTTGCTCTCTAGGTCTCACTCCCCGAGCCATGTCTTACCGCTTGCTTGTCGGCGCTTGGCCGGCCTCCAGTCAACGAATACTGCTTGGCGCATTGCTCCCCCTTGGACACCAAGTGGTCACGGCGCGCTCTGAGGCGGCTGCTCTCGGGCTGCTCCGAAAGGAACCCACCGACTTGGTGGTGCACGCCTGGCCTGAACGGGGATCCTCCCCAGCTCG
>DASXTY010000103.1:0-5073 GCA_036505155.1 Polyangiaceae bacterium
GGATCGGCGGCGATGACTTGCATCGAGATGATGGCTTTTCGACCCTGCTCGTGAATGTGATCCACGTCTTGCCGCGACCACCCGGTCCAGACGCCGTTCACATTCAGTCCGAAGCGCGTCGCCGGATCGTCCGACACCGGCCACACGCTCAAGATGGGCGTGTTTTCGTACCAGGGCTCTTCCAACGGCGCCGGCGGCCCGAAGTGCTCGTCGCTTGCCTTGGATCCACCGCATCCGAGGAGCAAACAGCCGGCCAGCAGAAAGCCCTTGCAGCGGCGAAGCATGCGCCCGGGAGGGTATCACAAGGCTCAACCAAACCGGTTCCTTCAACGGTGTTCGAATTGCCACTGCATGACAGAGCGATCGCGGTGTGCCGCCTGCCAGAATGCCGCAAGGCTCGAAAACCCCGGCGGCCTGATTGGCACGGCTCGTGCTTTAGGAGAGCGCAATGCCTCCGTTCGTCCGCATCGTGCTTTGGAGCCTAGCCGTCGTGGTGCCCGGCGGAGTTTTGCTTGTGCCGGTGCTGTTGGGCGATGCCCTTCGGCGGCGAGCCGAGCGGCGCCGGGTAGGGCCGAGCGATGGGCCTGATCCCGTAGAAGCCGAGCCGCAAAGCCGCGCAGCGGCCTGAGCCCAGCTGACTCGAGGCAAGGGCTCCTGAATCGCGCCCAAGTTAGCCCTGCGTTCTTAGCTGTTTTCCAGCTCCGCCCAGCGCGTCTTTCTTGACGCTGAAGGTCATTCCGCAGCCGCAGCTCGATTCCTGAAGGGGATTGTCGAACTTGAAGCCCTGGTACATCAAGGTTTCTTCGTAGCGAAGCACGCTGCCCTCGAGATATTTCAGGCTGCGGTTATCCACGTAAACGGTGAGGCCCGAAAATTCGTATACCAAGTCCCGCGACCGCGGCGGGTCGTTGGTAAACTCCGTCACGTACGCGAACCCGGCGCAGCCTCCGCCTTTTACTCCAATGCGGAGCACAGCATCGGGCTTGCCGAGCTGCTCGCGCTTTCGTTTCGCGAATTCCGCCGCCTCGGGAGTAACCAAGATCCGGGCAGTTTTGCGGTCTGATTCAGGATTCTGCTCTACGACATGCATGACTTCGCTCATGGACCTATTACCTCAAAAGAGCCCGAGCTCCAGTTTTGCTGCGTCCGTCATTAAGTTCTTGTCCCAAGGGGGCTCCCAGACCAGCTCTGTCTTGACGCGTTGAACGCCGCTCATCCCCCGCACTTTTTCGTGTACCTCGCGGACCAACGATCCGGCGACGGGGCAACCCGGTGCGGTGAGGGTCATTTTCACGTGAACGACGCCCATCGGGTCGACATCGAGATCGTAAATCAGCCCGAGATCGTAGATATTTAGCGGGATTTCGGGGTCATAGACGGTTTTTAGGGCCTCGATGATGTCATCGCGCAACAGCGTGATGTCGGCGGCCGGCGGGCTCGGGCGATACCCGTCGCTCTCGAGCAAAAGCGATTTGAGGTTTTCCTGCTCTTGGTTCATCACCGGCAGGATGCGTCGGGTTTTCAGGCGTTCGTATTCCGGGTCGTGCATGGTCATTCGGTCGAGGCCATCGCGTCCTGGCTCTGGAGTGCGTTGTGCAGCGCATGCCAGGCCAAGGTAGCGCATTTGACGCGCATCGGATAAGCGCACACTCCTTGAAACACGCGGAGCTTGGTGGGGAGCGCCGAAGCGTCGCGCGATTTACCGGTCAAGAGCTCATGAAACCCTTCGAACATCTTCTCCACCTCTTCCACCGGCTTGCCTTTGACCGCTTCGGTCATCGTCGATGCAGCTGCGGTGGAAATCGCGCAACCCGAACCTTCGAAGCCGATGTCCGCCACCACGCCGTCTTCGACGCGGAGGGTGAGCGTGACGCGGTCTCCGCACAGCGGGTTATACCCGCGCGCATGTCGGTTCGCGTTGGGCACCGAGCGGAAATTTCGTGGGCTCCTCGAGTGATCCAGGATGAACTCTTGATACAGGTCGCTGAGCTCGCTCATGGGGAAAACATCTTCTGGGCTTTTTGGATGGCTCGGCCAAGTGCGTCCAAGTCGCAGGCGGTGTTGTACATGCCGAGCGAAGCGCGCGCGGTGGCGGGGATTCCCAGACGATCCATCAGGGGTTGCGTGCAGTGGTGGCCGGTCCGGATGGCGACTCCCTCGCTATCGACCACGGTTCCGACATCGTGTGGGTGAATACCTTCCACGACGAAGGAAAGCACGCCGATTTTTTCGGGGGCGGTCCCGACCAACCGAACTCCGGGTAGGTCGGAAAGCAGCTCGGTGCCGTACCGGAGCAGCTCCTGCTCGTGCTGCATGCGTGACGGGGCGTCGAAACCCGCCAGGTAATCGATGGCGGCCCCCAGGCCGATGACGCCCGCGATGTTGGGGGTACCGGCTTCGAACCGCCACGGCAGGTCGTTATACAAAGTCCTTTCGAAAGTGACGGAGCGGATCATGTCACCGCCGCCCTGGTAGGGAGGCATCTCTTCCAAGAGCTCGCGACGGCCCCAGAGCACCCCGACGCCGCTCGGGCCGTAGAGCTTGTGCCCGCTGAATGCGTAAAAGTCACAACCCAACGCTTGCACGTCGACCGAAAGATGCGGAACACCCTGTGCGCCGTCGACCACCACCAGGGCCCCCCGCTGATGGGCCAGGTCGGCGAGCTTGCGAACCGGAAGCACGGTGCCGAGGGCGTTGGAGGCATGGGCAAACGCCGCGATCCGCGTGCGGTCCGAAAGCTCGGCTTCGAATCCGGAAAGCTCGACTTCGCCCCGGTCCGTCACCGGCGCAATCCGGAGCTTTGCCCCGGTGTCCTCGCAAACCATCTGCCAGGGCACGATATTGGAGTGGTGCTCGAGCGTCGTGAGCAGAACCTCATCACCGGGCCGGAGGCGCGGGCGAGCCAGGGAATGCGCAACCAAATTGATGGCTTCCGTGGTCCCGCGCACGAAAATGACTTCGGCTGCCTCCGCCGCGTTGATGAAAGCCCGCACCTTTTCTCGCGCGGATTCGAAAGCCTGCGTAGCGCGCTCGGAAAGCAAATGTACGCCTCGGTGCACATTGGCGCAGTCGCGCGCGTACGTATTCACGGTGGCGTCGATCACCGAATGGGGCTTGAGCGCGGTGGCCGCGCTGTCCAGATAGACCAGGGGCTTGCCGCGCACGGTTTGCTCGAGAGCGGGGAAGTCACTGCGCACTCGCTCGACGTCGTAGAGCGGCGCCTGTCGCGCGAGTCGATTTAGGGCTGGGGATGCCATCGTGTTCATGCGAGCTCCTCGAATAGCTCGCGGTGTCCGAGCCGGGCGAGCACCGCCTGGGACAACGTGGCACGCAGCGATTCGTCGGAGACGCGATCCAGCATTTCCCGCGCAAACGCATAGGCGAGAATGGCGCGCGCCGAAGGCTCGTCGATGGCGCGCGTCTGGAGGTAAAACACGTCGTCGGGATTGAGCTGACCCACCGTCGCGGCGTGGGTGCAGCGCACCGCATCCGCGTCGATCTCGAGATTGGGCTTGGTGTTCACCACCGCCGCGTCCGACAGAACCAAGTTGCGATTCTCCTGGTGGGCACTGGTATCCAGCGCGGCGCGCTCGACGTGGATGAGGCCGTCGAAAACCGCGCTGCCGTCGTCATAGACAATCCCCTTGTATTTCTCGTTACTCTGGCAATGGGGCGCGCGGTGCGCAATGCGAGTGTGGTGGTCCACTTGCTCCCCCGCACCAGCGAGATAGAGGCCGTCCAGCGCGCACTCGGCGCCCGGACCGGCAAGCATCACCTCGAGATCGAGGCGCGACAGGGCGCCTCCCAAAGTGATCACCCGGGACGTGTAGCGAGAGTCCGCGGCTTGTTCGACGCTGATGAGCTGGATGGTGTGCGCTCGCGGAGCACCATACACGACGCGGATATGTTCCAGCGAGGCGTTCTGACCGATGACGATCTCAGTAACCGCGTTCGCGAGCCGCGCGCTTTGCCCCTGACTCACGTGTATTTCGACCAGCGTGCAGCGGCTATTCGGCTCGGCGACCACCAAGAGGCGCGGGTAGCTCACCAGCGCCTCGCTTTGTGCTTCGGACGCGATCAACACTTGAATCGGCACCGACTTTTCCCCGGGCCCGATACCCAGACGGACCCCGTCCTGGAACATCGCTTCGTTGAGCGCGGAAAAGCCATCTTTCTCCCTGGCGAGTCGGCCGAGATGGGGCTCTAACCGCTCCGGTGCTCGGCGGAGGAGCTCCGAAATCGTGCACGCTTCCGTATCGGGCCCAGCCACATCGAGCCCCACCGGGTGCCCGTTGAGCAGGCTTATCTGGGCGGATTCGACGGCTCCGATGGAGCGCGCCCAGCTCAAATCGCTTCCGGCCGCAGGGTGCGCGGCGGTGAACGGAACCTCGCTTACCGCGCGAAGCTTGGTAAAGCGCCAGGCCTCTTGTTTGGGATGCGGCAGCCCGTGCTGGCGAAAATAGTCCGAGGCCCGACTGCGCAAAGCTCGAACCCAGGTGGGCTCGCCGGCGGCCGGCGACCGCGCGAGATCTTTCAGCGCCGAATCGTACAGCGCAGAGGAGAATGGTTGGGCTTGGTGCATCATGCGGTCACCACCGGCTCAGAACGAGCGCCGGGCACACCGAAGGCGGCGTAACCTTGCTGCTCGAGCTCTTCGGCGAGCCGCTTGTCGCCGGAGGCCGCGATGCGCCCGTCCACCAAGACATGCACGCGATCCGGCTCGATATAACCAAGCAGCCGCTGATAGTGCGTGATCAGCAAAATGCCGCGCTCCGGGCTTCGCTGGGAGTTGACTCCCTGGGCAACAATCCTGAGCGCATCGATGTCGAGCCCCGAGTCCGTTTCGTCGAGCACCGCAAGCTTCGGCTCGAGCAGCGACATCTGGAAAATCTCGTTTCGCTTCTTTTCTCCCCCGGAAAAACCCACGTTCACCGCGCGCTGGGTTAACGTTTCGCCGAGCTCTACCAGCTCCATCTTCTCTTTTGCCAGCGCCAGAAATTCCATGGCATCGAGTTCCGGCAAACCGCGGTGTTTCCTCACCGCGTTGACCGCGGCCTTCAGAAAATAAAGGTT
>DASXTY010000104.1:0-2388 GCA_036505155.1 Polyangiaceae bacterium
ACCGGAGTACACGGACATCTCGGCCGGCCAAGGCACAGACAGCGGCTGGAACCCCTCTGCGGTGATCGATGCGACCAACGGAAAGCTGTTGGTCGTCACAGACAACGGAGCGAACTCGCACAAACCGGCGCTCTTTCGATGCAACCTGGACGGGACCGGGTGCGCGTACGCCGACATCTCGGCCGGGCAGGGCACACACAGCGGCCTCAATCCCTCGGCGGTGATCGACGCCGCCAACGCTAGGCTTCTCGTCGTCACTAACAACGGAAGGAACTCGCACAAACCGGCGCTGTTTCGATGCAACCTGGACGGGACCGGGTGCACGTACACCGACATCTCCGCTGGCCAGGGTGAATTCAGCGGCTCTCATCCATCGGCGGTGATCGACTCTACCAATCGCAAGCTGCTGGTCGTCGCGGAAAACGGAGCGAACTCGTACAAACCGGCGCTGTTTCGATGCAACCTGGACGGGACCGGGTGCACGTACACCGACATCTCTGCCGGCCAGGGCCCAAACAGTGGCGACTCTCCCACGGCATTGATCGACTCCACCAACGATAAGCTGTTGGTCGTCACCAACAACGGAGCGAACTGGGATAGGGCGGCACTGTTTCGGTGCAACCTGGACGGGACCGGGTGCACGTACACCGACATCTCCGCCGGACAGGGGCCAGTCAGCCCCTTATCGGCCTCGGCGGTGATCTATATCACCAAGAGAAAGCTGCTGGTTATCACTGCTGTGGGGGCGCTGTTTCGGTGCAACCTCGACGGGACCGGGTGTACATACACCGACATCTCCGCCGGGCAGGGTGTATTGAGCGGTTTCAATCCATCGGCGGTGATCGACTCGACCAACGGCAAGCTGTTGGTCGTCACCACCAACTTCCGGAACTCACTCAAGCTGGGGCTGTTTCGGTGCAACCTGGACGGGACCGGGTGCACATACACCGACATCTCCGCCGGGCAGGGTGTTTTCAGCGGCTTCTATCCATCGGCGGTGATCGACACCGCCAACGGCAAGCTGCTTGTGGCCACCAAAAACGGAGCGAACGCGAACAAGCCGGCGCTTTTCCAAGTATGCCTCCAATCACCCGAAAAATCATCGAAATCGCAATGAGGGTGCACAAGCGAATAGGGTGGCGCTTTCAGGCGACCCTTCCGCGGTGATCGACACGATGAACGGCGAGCTGCTGGTCGTCACGCTGGACCGAGCGAACTCATACAAGCCGGCGCTATTTCGATGCAACCTGGACGGGACGGCGTGCACGTATACGGATATCTCGGGTGGCCAGGGCGCAGACAGCGGCTGGCAACCGTCGGCGGTGATCGACACGACCAATGCCAAGCTGCTCGTGTCCACCCCAAACGGAGCGAACTCATACAAGCCTGCGCTTTTCAGTGTCTGCCTTTGATAACTCGAATCGGGTCCTGTGCTAAAGCCCGATCGAGCCAACATCAAGCAGCCTCGCGATGATAGAAGCGAAGCAAACCGCCGAGCCTCGATCGACACTGGACGGGGCCATGGCGTGCTCAACGCGCCAGCGCTTCCCGGACACTCGCCACCGCCCCTTCCAAATCCCGCATGACCACCTCCGCTTCAATGCGAAGCACGCGATACCCAAGCCGCCGAAGCTTCTCATCACGCCGCGCGTCAGCGCTCCGCCTGCGAGCGTGACATTTTCCGTCAACTTCGATAGCGAGCTTCGCCTCCGGAGCCAGAAAATCCACGATCATGCCGGCGATAACCACCTGCCGTCGGAAGCGCACTCCGAGCTGCCGCGCGCGCAAAGCCCGAAAGAGCTTCTCCTCCGAAGCCGTGCCAGCGCTGCGCATTTGCGCGGCGTGCAGCGCGAGAAGCGACGCATGGTGAACGGAGCCAGAGTGACGATTGAGCATAGCGTCCTCGATTCGCTGGACAAGGACTGCATGCCCCTCGCTCGTGGCGCCGCTGCGCGACTCCGCGCTATCGAGCCAGTCGGGAGCTCGTGCGCAATGGCGATGCGAAGGATGCATAGGACACCCCACAAGAGGCACGACCTCCCAATCACCCCACAACCTCCTCCAGCAAACAGGACTCCCAATACCGCCCAGAGTTTTTAGGACCCTCACGCGCGCGAAGCCCGGTAGACGTAAAGGTCTCACAGTCCCGCCGGGCTGAGCCCGCGTAAGAGGGCCTCGGCCGCCCGCAGCAACGCGAGGACGGCCGGCCTCACACCGCCGCCCACCGCAGGGGAGCAACAAAACCACCATAGCGCTCTCTCTCATCGACGAGACCGTCTTTCATGGGGCTTCTAGCGACCCGAATACGGCTGTGAGGTACCCCTATGTCCGAATCGGTATTAGCTTGGGCGGCACGAATGTCCGCTGCTACCTCCAAATTTGGGTAAC